>NZ_VIGC02000023.1 GCF_006569185.2 Litorilinea aerophila
CAGGACGGTGCTCTTGCCGGTGGCAATGTTACCGGTCAGGCCGATGATCAGCGATGTGGCAGACATGAATTGGGTCGCTTCGTCCTCGTACAGTCTGGCGTAAATACCACGGCAGAAATTCCGGGTGTCCTCTGGGCGCACTCCCTCTGGTGGAAACCATCGGCGAATTTCTGCCGGGATCTACTCGTTTCTGGGTTTGGTCCACACTGGCAGGGATTATACCACTTTTTTTCGATTTTCCGATCATGTTGACAAATGTGGGCGCGTTTTCTATACTTGCGGATGTTGGCTGTTTACATCACCTTTGCCCGGCCTGGTCCGGGTCCACAGCGCCCATCTCAGCAGGACAAACTCGTCCCGCGGGAGGGCCACCCCATCCAACCACTGCAGTTGTCTGAGAGAGTCATGCGCCAGGTTGTCGTAGTCGACCTTACGTTGAAGCATATTTGAAATGGCACAAGGAGAGAATCCATGCGCAAAGGAACGTCCTTATTGGTCACCATGTTGCTCCTCCTCAGCCTGATCCTGGCGGCGTGTGGTGGCGGCGCGGAGCCGACGCCGACGCCCACCACGGCCCCGGCGGCGGAACCCACCCCCACCGAGGCCCCGGCTGAGGCCGCGCCGACCGAGGAACCCACCCCCGCGGAGGAGGCTACCCCGGAAGAAGCGGCGACTGAAGAGGCGCCCGCCGAGGAGGCGGCGGCCGAGATCTTTGCCGCCCAGCCGGTGAAGATCGGCGTCCTGATTCCCCTCACCGGTGCGCTGGCCGAGTTTGGCCCGGCCTTCCAGAATGCGGCCGAGCTGGCCCGCAAGCACCTGGCCGAGGCCGGCTATGAGATTGAGCTGGTCTTCGCCGATACGGAAACCGCGCCCCAGCCCGCGGTGGATGTGGCCAACCAGCTGGTCAGCGAAGGGGTCCACGCCCTGATCGGCGCGGCCGGCAGCGGCCAGTCCCAGGCTGTGGCAGAGTCGGTGGCGGTGCCCAACCAGATCCCCCAGATCTCCTACGCCTCCACCTCGCCCCTGTTGACCAGCCTGAACGACAACGACTTCTTCTTCCGCACCGTCCCGTCGGACGCCCTCCAGGGGCCGGTGTTGGCCGAGGTGGCCTCCGCCCTGGGCTATGAGACGGTCTCCATCTTCTACATCGACAACGCCTACGGCCAGGGGCTGGCTGAATCCTTCAGCAACAGCTTCAGCGGCACGGTGGCCGCCTCTGTGCCCATCGCCGAGGAAGCGCCCAGCTACCAGGCGGAGCTGAGCCAGGCCGCGTCCGATGAGGCCCAGGCCCTGGTGGCCATCAGCTACCCGCGGCAGGCCGTCATCTACCTGCGGGAAGCCATCGAAGGCGGTTACTTCGATACCTTCCTCTTCGTGGATGGCACCAAGTCGGACAAGGATATTCCCGAGGCAGTGGGCGCGGAGGCCATTGAAGGCATGTACGGCACCGCCCCTGGTTCGGTGGAATCCGATTCCCTGACCGTCTTCAACCAGGCCTATGAGGCTGAGTACGGCGAAGTCCCGCCCCTGCCCTTCATGACCAACGTCTATGACGGTGTGGTGATTGCCTCGCTGGCCGCCTTTGAGGCTCAGGTGGCCGGGGAAGAGCTGTCCGGCGTGGCCGTGCGGGATCACCTGCGCAGCGTGGCCGGCCCCGAGGGAGAAGTGGTGGGCGCCGGTGTGGATGGGCTGCGCCGGGCCCTGGAACTGCTGAGCGCTGGCGAGGACATCAACTACGAAGGCGCGGCCGGCTCCCAGGACTTCGACGAGAACGGCGATGTGGCCACGCCCATCGAGATCTGGCGCTACGAGAATGGCCGCCCGGTGACGGTTCAGTTGGTGAATCCGGGTGAACCCATCAGCCTGGAGCAGTAGGCCGGTCACTTCCATTCAATCGACGAACCATCTTTGCCAGCAAGGGCGGAGGCCAGGCCTCCGCCCTTGTGCTTGGAGGTGAAACGCGCTTGTGGTGTGCCAGCCGATGATTGAAATCATCGGTCCAAGGCCGGTTTATCCCTGGCGTGAAACCTCTTCCGCCGGGGTGGCCGGCTGGGCCAGGCTCTGGATCAGGCCCGAAAAGATGAAGGCATGGGCCGGGTAGAGGCCGTACCAGTAGAGCAGGCCGGGCAGACCCTTGGGCGCGAAGAAGGCCGTCTGTACCAGCCGCGTCCTCCCGGGGCCCAGGGGCTCCAGGTCGAACTGGAGCCACGCCTGGCCGGGGAGGCGCATCTCTGCCCGCAGGCGCAGGCGACGGTCTGGCTCCAACACTTCCACCCGCCAGAAATCCACCGTATCCCCCACCCGCACGGCTTGCGGATCTCGTCGGCCCCGGCGTAGACCCACCCCACCCACCAGTCGATCCAATGCTCCCCGCAGCCGCCAGGCCCAGTTCCAATAGGCCCACCCCCGTTCGCCGCCCAGCCCTGTGATGCGGCGAAAGAGCAGCGCCGGCGGCAGGTCCACATCCAGTTGGCGGCGCTCCACGATCATCCCCTCCTGCATGGTGAGCAGCACCGGGGGCGGTGTGGCCCGGCTGCTGGCCAGGGCATCGCTCCAGCGGCTTTCGATGTCCCCGGCCTGGAGGCGGGCCAGGGCCCGGCGGATGGCCTCCCGGTAGGTCATGGGCTGGATCTGGGGGAACAGGCGCCGGGCCCTGTCATCCCGGACCACCACCTCGTTGCGCAGCCCCTCGATCAGGGGGCGCGCCACCGCCGCGCTGATGGGGGTCATCCAGTGGACCCAGTAGGCGGAGAGGCGGGGGGTGAGGACAGGGACCGGGATGATGAGGCGGCGCAGGCCCCGCTCTTCCGCATATTGGCGCATCATGTCCGCGTAGGTGAGCACATCCGCCCCGCCGATTTCCACCATCTGGCCCGTGCTGGCCGGGGTGGTGAGCGCAGCCACCAGGTAGGCCAGGACGTCCCGCACGGCGATAGGCTGGATGCGGGTGTAGACCCAGCGGGGTGCGATCATCACCGGCAGGCGTTCGGTCAGGTTGCGGATCATTTCAAAGGAGATGCTGCCGGAACCCACGATGATGGCGGCGCGGAATTCGGTCACCGGAAGGCCCGACGCCCGCAACGCATCCCCCGTCTCCTGGCGGGAGCGCAGATGCCGGGAGAGGTCGGCCCTTGGGTCGCCCAGTCCGCCCAGGTAGATGAGGCGCTGGACGCCGGCCCGGCGGGCCGTTTCGCCAAAGTGTCGGGCCGCTTCCAGATCCCGCTGGTGAAAGTCATCGCCGCCGGCCAGGCTGTGGATCAGGTAGTAGGCGGTGTGGACTCCCGCCAGGGCTGTGGGCAGCGTCTCCGGCTTCAGCACGTCCCCTTCCACCAGCTCCACCTGACGACTCCAGGGGCGCCCCTGGAGCCGTCCCATCTCTCGCCCCATGGCCCGCACGGTGTAACCCGCTTCCAGCAACCGGGGGATCAGGCGACTCCCGATGTAACCCGTGGCGCCGGTCACCAGCACCCGGTTTTTGCCGTCGCTTCCGTGGGGCCCTGCCTCCATGGTTTCCTCTTTCATCTCGTTTCACTCGATTGCTTTGTCCAGGTTGTGTCCATATTTTCTATTGTATCACATTATGGGAGGGGGTATCAACCGGATAAAACGGAGGGATTGGAATATTTGTAACATTTTTGCACAGTATTTGTCTGGTATGGTTAGAGCATGCTGGGGAGTTCAAGCCACCTTCGCACATTGAACCACAAATTCCCTGGGCCAGTTGCTTTGAGACCGTTCTACAAACCACTATGCAAAACCCAAAGGAGTCAGAACCATGAAAGGATTTACCCTTCTTGCCCTGAGTCTGGTCGCCCTTCTGGTGGTGGCCTGCGCACCGGTCGCGCCACCAGCCACGCCTATGGCCCCTGCGGAGACACCCGCTGCTGAGGAGTCGGTGGAGCTGGCGGATATTGTGGACACGGCGATGGCGGCGGGGAACTTCACCACCCTGGCGGCGGCCCTGGATGCGGCGGGGCTGGTGGAGACGCTGAAGGGCGAGGGGCCGTTCACGGTCTTTGCGCCCACGGATGAGGCCTTTGCAGCGCTACCCGAGGGGACGGTGGAATCGCTGTTGGCGGACCCGTCGGGGGCGTTGACGGAGGTGCTGCTCTACCACGTGGTGTCGGGCAAGGTGATGGCGTCGGACGTGGTGGGTCTGGATGGCCAGCAGGTGGAGACGGTGGGCGGTGCGCCCATCACGGTGAGCGTCTCTGACGGGACGGTGATGATCAACGACGCCACGGTGATTGCAGCCGACGTGGAGGCCAGCAACGGCGTCATCCACGTCATCGACAAGGTCCTCCTCCCCCCGACGGAGGAGGCCATGCCGGAGAAGACAGGGCCGGAGATGGCGGATATCGTGGACACGGCGGTGGCGGCGGGGAACTTCACCACCCTGGTCACGGCCCTGCAGGCAGCCGGGCTGGTGGATACCCTGAAAGGTGAAGGTCCCTTCACGGTCTTTGCTCCCACGGATGAGGCTTTCGCCGCCCTGCCCGAGGGGACGGTGGAGTCGCTGCTGGCAGACCCCTCGGGTGCCCTGACCCAGGTGCTGCTCTACCACGTGGTGTCGGGCAAGGTGATGGCGGCGGACGCCATGGCTCTGGACGGCCAGCAGGTGGAGACGGTGAGCGGTGCGCCCATCACGGTGAGCGTGTCCGACGGCAAGGTTATGATCAACGATGCCACCGTGATCGCTGCCGACATCGAGGCCAGCAACGGCGTCATCCACGCCATCGACAAGGTCCTCCTGCCACCCACTGAATAAAGAAACCAGCAGACAATACTTCTCTCCTGAAGAAGTCGGGGCCGGGCGTTGACGCCCGGCCCCGATGCATTGGTGGGCGAGGGGCGAGTAGCCCAGTTCCCCTTCTGGGTTTCCACTGCTTGCTTCTCTGTTGTACACTGCCTGTGCCTGGCCCCCGGCCCTTTGACCGCCATCTGCAAACCACCCATCGCCCTGGGAGTCTGTCACCATGAACTTCCATATCCAGCTGACCCGCCACCTGACGCCGGCCGATCAGGCGGCCGGCCCCTACGTGTATCTGCCCTTTCGGCTGCCCCAGCCGGCCCGCCGCCTCCACGTGGCCTATCGCTACTCCGCGGCCATCTCCTCGGACCAGGTCCACGGCGGCAACGTCATCGATATCGGCCTGTTCGATCCCCGGGGACACGACTTTCCCGGCGGGGCCGGCTTCCGGGGCTGGAGCGGCTCGGCCCGCCAGGAGTTCACCATCGGCCTGGAGGAGGCCACGCCGGGCTACCTGCCCGGCCCCCTGCCGCCGGGGGAATACCAGATCATCCTGGGCCTCTACCGCATCTGGGAGGCCGGCGCCCACGTGGACGTCCACGTTCAGGCCGAACTGGACCCCACCCTGGACGCCACCGCCCCGGCTCCGCCATCACTGGCGCCCCGTCGCCTCCCGCCCCTGCCGGCCCCCACGTGGCTGCGGGGCGACCTGCAGAGCCACACGGTCCACAGCGATGCCCGGGGCACCCTGGAGCAACTGGTGGCCAGGGCCCGGGATCTGGGGCTGGACTTCCTGGCCATCACCGACCACAACACCGTCAGCCACCACCCTTTCCTCCCGACCCTGGCGGACGAGCGCCTGATCCTGATCCCTGGTCAGGAGGTGACCACCTACCGGGGGCACATGAACGTCTGGGGGACGAGCCGCTGGTGCGACTTTCGCTGCCGCACCGACCAGGAGATGGCGGCCGTGATCCGGCTGGCCCATGCCCACGGCGGTGTCTGTTCCATCAACCACCCCAAAACAGGCGGCCCTCCCTGGGAATACAGCACCGATCTGCCCGTGCAGGCCATGGAGGTCTGGCAGGGGCCCTGGCCCCACCACAATGCCGAAAGCCTGGCCTTGTGGGACCGTCTGCTGGCAGCCGGGCGTCGCCTCCCTGCGGTGGGCGGCAGTGACTACCACTGCCCGGCGGACAAAGAAACGAACTTCCTGCGCCTGGGCCAGCCCACCACCTGGGTCCAGGTGGATGAGCCCGACGTGGCCGGCATCCTGTCCGCCATCGTGGCCGGGCGCAGTTGTATCAGCGCCACCCCGGACGGCCCCCGGCTGGATCTGCGGGGGGAGGCCGGCGGACAGGTGGCAGTCATGGGCCAGTCCCTGCCCGGGCAGGGTGGGGAGGCTCCCGTCCACTTCACGGTAGAAGTTTGGGGCGGGCAGGGGCGTACCCTGCGCTTGGTGGCCGACGGACGCCCGGCCCTGGAACAGCCCATCCGCCAGGAGCAGGCCATCGTGCACGCGTCCCTGCCTGTGGCTCGTTACATGCGCGCCGAAGTGGTGGGCGACATGGATCCGGCCCTGCTGCCGGTGGACGCGCCGCCGGTGGACCTGCGGGGATGGCGTTGGGCCCTCTCCAACCCCATCTACATCACGGGGGCCTAACCTTGGAGGACAGAAGTGCAGGCACCCGGGAGGCGCTTTCCACCGAAGTGAGGCCATCGGTGCAGGTTGAGCCATTTTGAGCCGAAAAGACAGCCGTGACGGCAATCCCCTTGTCGTCCTGTGGGTAAAATGGAGGAGGAGACGCGTTAGGGCGGTTGGGACACTTCCCGCCGGCGCCAACAATTTTCTTCAAAGCATAGGCCAAAGCACAGTCCAGCGGAGGTGTACAATGAAGTTGAATCGTTACATGGCTCTCCTGGTTCTATTCGTAGGTATGCTGTCTGTTGGCCTCATTCTGGCCCTCCACCAGGTTCGGGCGGCCCCTGCGCCAGGCGGCGCGACCCTCCTTCCGTCGGCAGAAGCCGCCATCCCAGCCCAGGCGCACTTCTGGACGGTGGATAACCAGGCAGAGTTCGCCCAGGGGGTACTGGACCGGGTCGCCCTGGAGCCTGCGGGCACGGCCCGGCTGGACCAGCTCTGGATGCCGGACGGGCGAGTCAGCGACGCCAATGTGACCGACTCTCGCTTCTCGCCCCGGGCCGTCTGGTACGAAGCGGATAGCCGCTGGCTGGTGGTGTGGGCAGATGAGCGCCAGGCCGATCACTCGCCGGATATCTTCCTGGCCAGCAGTGCCGACAACGGTCTCACCTGGTCTGCCGACATCCTCGTCCACGATAACTGTGATCCCAACGAATCCCCCTTTCCAGAATGTCCGGACCACTACAACCCGGACCTGGCTGTTCGCGCCGCCGACGATACCCTGTGGGTGGTCTGGCATCAGGTGGAGCCAGGTACCGGCGCAGACGAGGGCAATATCTACTACGCCTGGAGCCAGGACGGCGGCGACACCTGGCCAGAGGACCAGGTGGGGGTGGTGACTGACGGGCCGGGCCGGCAGCACTGGCCACGCCTGGCCACGGTGGATGGAACCCTCTACGCCATCTGGGAGGATGAGGCTGGCGACGCCGGCGACATCGTCATTGCCCGCTTCAACCCGGACACCGACAGCACCTGGAGCAGCCCCATCCCTGTGAGTGAGGGTCCTGCCGGTACCGAACAGTATGGCCCTGCGCTGGCGGCAGACGCGGACGGCAACCTCTATGCCATCTGGACCGACAATCGGGCCAACACCGAGAGCTACGGCCACGTCTTTTTCTCTCGCTGGCTTGCGGGCAGCACCTGGGCTGCCGGGAGTTGGAGCCCGGCCGTGCAGTTGAGCGACGAGGCGATGGACTGGGCCATTGCCTCGGATGTGGCCGTCGCGCCGGACGGCTCCATCTATGTGGCGTGGGCAGAGCGGGTGCCCACCGGTCCGGCCACCTACGATTTTCAAGTGGTGGTGGCCCGCAGCGGCGATCAGGGTGTTACGTGGAATTCCACGGTCGTTCACCGCCTGGTCAACCCAGGCCTTGGCTTCTACCAGGGGCCCTCCCTGGGCGTGGCCGCCCCGGATCGCATTCTGGTGGCCTGGCTCCACAGCCCGGATTCCCAGGTGGCCACCTCGGACGTGTTGGTGGCCACCAGCTACGACCAGGGCCAACACTGGAGCCTGCCCCGTCGCATCAACAGCCAGTCCACCGTGGACGTGGATAGCCTGCCGTCCCTGGCGGTGAACGAGGCCGGGCGGGCCGTGGTTGCCTGGCAGGACTTCCGCACCGGTTCTGGTCCCCAGATCTACGCCACAGCCTACCCGGGGAACCGGTACGCACCCCAGGGGAGCTACATGGGGATGGCCACGCCAGGTACCGCCGTCGTCTGGCAGACCCTGTCCTGGACCGCTACTGTGCCCGCGGGGACGGCGTTGAGGCTGGCCACCCGGGCCCAGATCAACGACGTGGCCGGTTGGACGCCCTGGGAGTTCCACAGCAGTTCGCCGGCGGCCCTCACCTACCCGCCCGCAGAGGCACTCCAGGTCCGGGCTTTCTTTTCGTCCACCCTGGGGTTGGACACACCTGTGCTGGATAGCATCCAGGTGAGCTACGAGACGATGGAGGCCACGTCCACGGAGATCTTTTTACCTTTGGTGACACGAGGTCCCTGAGCCAGACACTGAACCGGGCGCGTGGCTGGCGGAAAGGGCAGCCTTCACCCATCCCAGGCCAAACTGGATTTGCGCTTTCTCGGCCAGTCGGTGTATCAAAATAGATGGATGTTCATGTCTGTCAGAGCATGTCAGTCAGGAGGTGAAAGAATATGGCCCATAACCGTGCGGAACGTTTTCGAGAGATCCGGCGGCGACGGCGCCGGAAGGAAAAACTCAAAAAACTGAAGGCCCGACTCGCCGAAGCCCGTAGCGAGTCGGAGCGGGCCCGGATCATTGAAAAGATCCGCCGCATCAGCCCCTTTTCCCCCATTCCGGAGAAGCGTGCCTGATGGCAGGCGCGGAGCGGGGTCGGAGGCAGATGGCCTCCGACCCCGCTCCGCTTTTCGCTCCCTTTGCGTATCATTCCGCTCATTCCGTTTTCCGCCCCCCGCTTTCCCTGCCGCTCCTGTCTATGGAACACTTCACAGGCAGGTAGTGTATAAATGCACTGCATGTTTTCCCCCGGCATGCCATGGTCGCAATCACAAGTCTGGGAACATCACCGCTCCCATGACTCCGCTTCGTTCATGACACAGAGGAGGGACTATGAAACGCATCGACCTTTCGCATCTCTGGCGCCTGTTGTTGGCCCTGGCGCTGGCAGGCCTGCCGCTGCTCCCCACCGCCCCTGTGCGGGCTTCGCCCACGGATACGCCCGTCCCCCTGGTGAGCGACAGCCTCAACGAATGGACCCTGGGCGGCGGCCAGCTCTACTGGGCTTACCGCTGCTACGGCGGCGAGTTTCGAGGAGATGCCTACCTGAAGCGACGACCAGTTTACGGGGGGCTGCAGCGTACCCTCTCGACCACCAATCCTACTTTCTGTTACACTTTTATCTCCATGGCCGCGGATGACACCGGCCTCTACTACTACGACCAGGATGAGGGTCGTTTTGAGTTTCGCCCCAGCGGCTCACCCGGGGATCCGCCCACGGTGGTGCTGGTCACCCCCCAGGGACCTGTCATAGGCGACATCGCCATTGACGGGGACTACCTCTACTGGATCAACGCCCACATCTCCAGTGGCCAGCTACGCGGGGACATCCTGCGCACCCGCAAGGACGGCAGCGGAGGGCTGGAGACGGTGGTCTCCAACCTGCTGAACCCGGGGGACGTGTTGGTCAGAAACGGCCTGGTCTATTTCCTGGACGCCAGCGGCCTTTCATCCATCGACTGTAGCAGTTTCCCCTGCACGGACCGCCAGTTGCTGGCCAGCAGCAACGGCGGCCGCTACCTCCACTTCGCCATCGGAAGCCTGGTGGGCAGTTACTCCATCTACTGGGTGGAACAGAGCTCGCCCAATAAAATCCGGCGTTGGTCGTGTGAGTTGGTTCTCACCCCCTCGCCGGGCATTGAGTGTAGGAACCAGACCCTCTACACCGCCCCCAGCGCCTCCTGGTCCATTTACCAGCCGGTGGTCCAGGGCGGCAACCTTTTCTTCGCGGAACGCTTTTCCCAGATCGGCGAAATATCCGACGGCCGCATTAAACGGATGCCTGCCTCGGGGGGCACGGCCGAGGAGATCGTGGCCAACGTGGCCGACATCAACTATCGTCTTTTCGCCGACAGCACCTACCTCTATTTCGCCCGGCTCGGCTCTGGGACTTCCGGGATCTACCGCCTGCCCCTGGACGCCGCGGCCATCACCCGGGATCTGGCTGCCGATGCCCTGGAAGTGACCCAGGCCATCCAGAACCTGGCCAACCAGGCGCCCCTGGTAGCCGATCGCAGCACCTATGTGCGCGCCTATGCCCGTCAACTCAACGGACCCATGGCCCGCAACGTGGAGGCCCGGCTCCACGGCACCCGGGGTGGTTCCCCCCTGCCCGGCTCGCCCCTGGCGCCCCTGAACGGTGCCCGCCCCCTGAGCACCGGCACAGGTTACAACCGGGCCAACCTGGACGACGGCTGGCTTTTCCGCCTGCCGTCCAGCTGGCGTTCGGCCGGCACCATCACCCTGCGCCTGGTGGTGGATCCCCAACAGATCTACAGCGACACCAACCTGGGCAACAACGAGCTCTCCCGCACGGTCAACTTCACCGGCAAGGCGCCGGTCTGCACCGTCTATGTCCCGGTGCGCACCCACTCGCCCTACGCCTCCACCGGTGACCCCAACTTCTGGCCCATGGTGAACCTGGCCGAGCGGCTCTGGCCCACGCCCGGCTACTGGTCCTACTACCAGACCGAGGACATCGCCGAGACCCAGGTCTGCTGGTGGGGGCCGTTTCCGCACCCTTGCTTCGGCCCCTACGAACTGCCCGACGACACCTGGAAGGTGCTCACCTCCCTCAATATCCGGGACTTCTTCAGCGACGATCCCGATGCCTGCGACAATGCCGGGGCCAAGACCCACTACGTGGGCATGGTGCACCCTTCCACCAACACCAACGAGGGCGGGGGCACGGTTCTGGGGTCAGCCTATCGCAACGACAACGTGGCCTGGGTCAAGTTCCCGCCCCACACCCCTACCAGCTCCAACAGCCCCTACTGGCCGGACGCAGGCGTCACCCTGGGGCATGAGCTGGGCCACAATCAGGGCCGTCGCCATGTGGACTGCGGCGGGCCGGCCAGCCCTGACCCCGGCTACCCCTACCCGACCAACCAGATCGCCAACACCGGCGCCGACAGCTACTACGGCTTCGACCCCAAGACCCGCACCCCCATCGAGCCCGACGACGCGGCCGACTACATGTCCTACTGTGACCCGCCCTGGACCAGCGACTACACCTGGCGGGCCATCTTCAACACGGTAAGCACCGCGGCCGCCAGCCTGCCCGAGGCAGACCTGAGCACCGCCGCGGCCGCGGTCTTCGTCACCGGCGGCGTCAACCCCACCACGGCCACCGGCACCCTGAACTACGCCTGGGTCTACCCCACCATGGCCATGAGCGCAGGGATGCTGGAGAAGTGGCAGCAGGCCACTGCCGGCCTGCAGGCAGCCGACCGCCAGGCAGAGGACATCCGTCTCCGCCTGCTGGGGCCCGATGGCACGGTCCTGGCCGACCAGCCGGTCACCCTGCTGGAGAGCGATGACCATGACACCGAGACCCAGGCGTTCATCCTCACCTTCCCCGCGCCGGATGCCTCGGTGGCCCGGGTGGAGCTGGTCATGGACGGCACCGTGCTGGACAGCCGGGAGCCCGGCCTCACCTTTCCCTCGGTGAGTGTCCAGCAGCCGGCCGGCGGCGAGGTCATCAGCGATACCCTGACCCTCCAGTGGCAGGCCGCCGACCCGGACCCGGGCGATGCCCTGCTCTTCAACGTCCAGTACAGCCCCGATGATGGCGCTACCTGGTTCTCCCTGCTGACCGACCTGGCCGGCTCGCCGGAGAGCAACACGGTGAGCCTCACCCTGAGCGAATTGACCATCCCTGCCAGCCTGCCCAATCAGGCCCGCATCCGGGTGGCCGCCAGCGACGGCTACCATACCACCCTGGCCCAGTCCGCCGGCTTCACCGTCACCAACCGCCGGCCCCAGGCCTTCATCGCTGCCCCCACCGAGGGGGATAGCTTCCAGCCCGGCCAGCCCATCATCCTGCAGGGCGCGGCGACGGACGTGGAGGACGGCGGCCTGCCGGACAGCGCCCTGAGCTGGACCCTCAACGGCCAGCCGGTGGGCACGGGCCAGGAGGTCGTCGTGGACGGCCTGGGGCCGGGCAGCTACCAGGCCGTGCTCACGGCTACCGACAGCGACGGTGCCACCGGCACGGCCCAGGTCAATTTCCAGATCCGCCCCCTGGGCATTCCCCTGGGGAGCGCGCCCACCCTGGACGGCTTCTGCGACGACCCGGCCTATGCCGCCGGAATCCAGCTGCCCCTGGCGCCCTACGGCGACGGCACCCAGGCCCAGGTCACCCTCCTGCGCAGCAGCGGCCATCTCTGGGCCTGTTTCAGCAACATGGCCCGGGGCAGCGGTTCGCCCATCGCCTTCGCCGGTGTGCGGGTGGATGTGAACAACAGCCGGGACAGCCTGGCCCAGGTCGACGACTACGGATTCTTCGTGGGGGAGGATGGCGGCCACTACACCTACAGCGGGGACGGCGCCGGCGGCTTCAACAGCCCCGGGCCGGGCGGGCTGGCGGCCCACATCAGCGCCACCAGCGCGGCCTGGCACGCGGAGCTGCGCATCGACGCCGATGTGCTGGGCGGCTGGAACCACCTGGTGAGCCTCAACCTGGGCCACTACTGGGTCCAGTTCCAGGGGGATGACTACGAGTGGCCCTACGACACGGGCTACAACCAGCCCAACACCTGGGCCCTGGCCGCCCTAGGCACCCTGCCGGTGCTCACCCGGCTGGAGCCGGACGCCGCGGAGGCCGGCAGCGGCCAGCTCTCCCTGGTGGTCCAGGGCGAGAACTTCCAGGACGGCGCGGTGGTCCGCTGGGGCGGCATGGATCTGAGCACCCAGTTCGGCAGCAGCAGCGTGGTCACCGCCACCGTGCCGGCGGTCCAGCTCGCGGCGCCGGGCACGGTGGACGTCACCGTGCGCAACCCGGACGGTGCGGATCTGGTCTCCAATGCCCTGCCCTTCGTGGTGAGCAGCCCCACGCCCACCATCACCGGCCTCAGCCCGTCCACCGCGCGGGCCGGCGGCAGCGGCCTGACCCTGACGGTGGACGGCCAGCAGTTCCTGGATGGGGCCACGGTGCTGTGGAGCGGGACGCCCCTGCCCACCACCTACGTCGGCGGCACCCAACTCAGCGCCACCGTGACGCCGGCGTTGATGGCCCTGGGCGGCGAGGTGGGCATCACCGTCCGCAATCCCGGGCCGAATGGCCCCACGTCGTCACCGGCACGGCTGACCCTCCTCTCCGACCAGATCTTCCTGCCTGTCATCGCCCGTTGAGGGTTGCCGGAACGGGTGTGGTGCACCTGCCAGGTGTGCCACACCCGTTCCGACATTTTGCCTTTCGTCAGGCGAATTGATAGGATTGGTCCGGACAGGCAAATTCACCCGGTGGGTCGCACCGCTCAAGGGCGACCCACCTTTCCTGCAGGGCACCCCTCATGGAAACCACATCCCAACGATTGGGCGAGCTGGCCCGACTGTTCACCCGGCTGGGCTTCACTGCCTTTGGCGGCCCGGCGGCCCACATTGCCATGATGCACGATGAGGTGGTGGTGCGCCGCCGCTGGCTGGACGAGCAGCACTTTCTGGACATGATCGGCGCGGTCAACCTGGTGCCCGGCCCCAACTCCACGGAGATGGCCATCCACGTGGGCTACAGCCGGGCGGGCTGGCGAGGGCTGCTGGTGGCGGGCACCTGCTTCATCCTGCCTGCAGCGCTCATCGTGGGGGTGCTGGCCTGGGCGTACACCCGCTACGGCCAGACGCCCCAGGGGCTGGCGCTGATGTACGGCATCAAGCCGGTGATCATCGCCATTGTGCTGCAGGCCCTGATCCGGCTGGGGCAGACCGCGATCAAGGGACCCCTGTTGGCGGTGGCCGGCGCGCTGGCCCTGGGCCTGTACCTGGCGGGGGTCAACGAGCTGGCTGTGTTGTTCGGGCTGGGGTTGGCCGTGGCCGGCATCCAGATGGCCCGATGGCAGATGTCCGCTGGCCGCGGGGTGTCGCCGGCGCTCTTGCCCCTGGGGCTGCCGGCCGCGCTGGCCCAGGCCGCCTCGGGAGCTCCCGGGGTGCGGCTGGATCAGCTCTTTCTGGTCTTCCTCAAGGTGGGCGCGCTCCTCTACGGCAGCGGCTACGTGTTGCTGGCCTTCCTGCGCAACGACCTGGTGCTGCGGCTGGGCTGGCTGACGGACCAGCAACTGCTGGACGCGGTGGCCATCGGCCAGTTCACGCCGGGTCCGGTCTTCACCACCGCCACCTTCGTGGGCTATGTGCTGGCGGGGGTGCCTGGCGCGGTGGTGGCCACGGTGGGGATCTTCCTGCCGGCCTTCTGTTTCGTGGCCCTGCTCAACCAGATTGTGCCGGCCATGCGCCGTTCGCCCTGGACCGCCGCGCTTCTGGATGGGATCAACGTGGCCGCGCTGGGGCTCATGGCCGGGGTGACCTGGCAGCTGGCCCAGGCGGCTGTGGTGGACTGGCTAACCGGTCTGCTGGCGGTGGCCGCGGCGCTGGTGCTCTTTCGTTTCAAGCTGAACTCCGCCTGGCTGGTGCTGGCGGGGGGCATCATCGGCCTGGCGGCTGGTTCCCTGGGCTGAAGCCTGGGGCGGCTCTCAGGCTGTCGGCCACTCCGGCACGCCGCATTCAGGGCACTGGAGGTTGACGAAGCGCAGCCATCCCACGGCCTCTTCCACCGCGTGGGCGGCTGTCTCGGCATCCACAGGGCCGGTTGGCAGCGGCTGGACCGCGTAGATCTGGCCGTAGCGGTCCACCACGTAGAGGGTGGGGGGCTCGTCCTGGAGCAGGCCGGCTGTGTCGGCCACCACCAGGAGCCGGTCTGCCGCCTCTGCCGGCACCCGGCCAGCGAGGGCGGCGGCTGTGCCGGCGGAGCCCTGCACCACGGCCAGCGCGGTGGCGTCTTCGAAGGCCAGGTCCCCGGCCCGGGCGGCCAGCGCGTCCAACATGGGGGCCACCGTCGGCTGGTCGGCCGCACCCAGCAGCGCGACCACCAGGTTGCACCGGTGGCGGAAATCCTCCATGGCGACTGTCTCGCCTGTAGGGGATGTGAATGGCCAGTTGGGTATCTGCGTGCCGCTTCTGAGGGTCATGGCTGGTTCCTCCTTTTCCACGATTCTCGGTAGGACTACAATCAACCGTGGTACGTCCATTGGCCAGGTGCCGAGGCATTGAAATGCCTCGCTGGGGCAGGAAATTCGTTGAAAACGGATTCAAGCCGGGCACCATCCGCCCCGTGGCGTGCGTGTCAACGCGCTTGGGGCGTGCCAGCCGATGATTTCGATCATCGGCCCAAAGCCGGCCACGGTTTCATGCAGAGCTACCCGCTTCTCCTCCGGCCGGAGAATGTTTGAACTTTTGGAACGAGGGGGCGCCCCTACTTGCAGTCGAAAATTGGGACGCCCTCCCGTCTCCTGTCACGCCACGGCCACAGGCTCGGCCAGTCCAAACTCCTCCAGCACCGTCTGCACCCACTCCTGGATCCGTTCCCGGCTCAAGTCACTCTGGTTGTCCTCGTCCAGGGCCAGGCCGATGAAGACGCCGTCGATGACGGCCCGGGAATACTCGAATTCGTAGCTTTCGTCCACCAGCCGGAAGCCCACCAGCTCGCCGCCCCGCTGGATGACCTTTTCGCCCAGGGCATCCATGGCGTCCACGTAACTATCTGGGTAGCCGTATTGATCGCCCAGGCCGAAGAGGGCCACCTTTTTGCCGGTAAGATCCAGCTGATCCATCTCGGGCAACTTTCTCGCCCAGTCGGCCTGGAGCTGGCCGATGTCCCAGGTGGAGACGCCCAGGATGAGATAGTCGTACTGTTCCATGGCTTTCAAGTCGGTGTAGCCCACATCGTGGATCTCCACCGTGGCCAGGCCGGTGGCCTCGATGGCCTCTTTGATCATTTCTGCCGCGGCGGCCGTGGCTCCCTCGGTACTACCGTAGAAGAGTCCAATGGTTGCGGCCATGGTATCACCTCCTGTCTGAATGATCGTATTATAGATCCACGGGCGGTCGATGGATGTCTCCCAGCTTCCCGATCCCCTGGCAACTGGGCGGTCCTTGGGATCGACAGCCTGGATCTACCTGTTCTGTCTGCAGTCTACAGGGGTGAAGATGGCCGATCTTTGCGCTGGCGCAAGCCCGCCAGCGCAGCTCTGGACCCGGCCAGAACCGACGCCAGTCCTGCAGGCCGCCGTTGACGTCCCCGCCTACGTGGTTGGGGAGAGGCTTCCAGGGCCTGGAGCATGGTGGACGGCTCGGTCCAGGGTGATGGCCGCGGCCAGGCTGTCGGCTCGCCCCGACGGGACAGGGCAGCCCTCCCTTCTATAGTGGCGGCTATGAAGCCGATTCGCCGTCTGCCTGGGGGACCAGCCAGAGGATCTGGTACGGCTCCAGGGTCAGCTCGCCGTCCGTGGCCAGCTCCAGAGGAAGGCCCGTGACCAGATCCCGGAAGTGGTAGCCCAGGCCGTGGAGACGGATCCCGTTGCTGGGAAGTGGCTGGGGATTTTCCGTGAAGTTGTGGATGGCCAGCAGGCGCCCATGCTCGTTGGCCCGCACGAAGGCGAAGACGTGGTCGTTGCCCATATCCACCACCTCCATGGCGTGGCCGGCCAGGGCAGGGGTGGCCTTACGCACCTGAACCAGCTTCTGGAGCCCCTGGTAGATTCGCCCCTCCACCGTGTTCGGATCCCGGCGCCGCTCCGCTTTCTCCCAGTCCATGGCCGGCCGATGGACCCATCGGGTGTCGTCGGCTTTGGCCGGGTCTTCCCGAAAGCGGTAGTCGTTGAGGAGCCCGATCTCATCGCCCAGGTAGATCAGCGGGATGCCGCCGATGGCCAGGATCACCGCGTGGAGCAGCAGGATGCGGCGGATGGCCAGGTCGATCTCCGCCGGGTCGCCCAGGTGGAGCGCCCGTTCCAGGCCGGCCAGGGAGGCCAGGGTGCCGGAGATGCGCGCGTCGCCGGTGCGGGGGTTCTCCTGGAAGGGGAGCCCCCGGGCGAAGCTGCCGGGGAAGCGTCCGGTGTAAAAGGCGTTGAGGAAACGCCGGTGGTCGTAGCCGTTGATGCCCAGGGCAGCCGCGTCGCCGTCGTCAAAGGTCCAGCCGATGTCGTCATGGCAGCGCACGTAGTTGACCCAGGCGCACTCGTCCGGGATGCGGAAGCGGTAGCTCATGGCGTGGCGGAGCAGGCGCACCTCCCGGGTGGCCAGGCTGTTCCAGAGCAGGGCCATGAGCAAGGGGTTGTAGGAGAGCTGGCATTCGTCCGGCCGGATGTACTTCACCACCTCGTCGGGGTGGACGATGGCTTCGGACTTGAAGAGGAGGGAAGGCGCGGCGATGCGGGCCAGGATGCTGAAGGCCTGGATCAGGGTGTGGGCCTTGGGCAGGTTCTCACAGGAGGTGCCCAGTTCCTTCCAGGTGAAGGCCAGGGCGTCCAGGCGGAGGATCTCCGTGCCCACATTGGCCAGGAAGAGCATTTCACCGGCCATGGCCCGGAAGACCTGGGGATTGCTGTAGTTCAGATCCCACTGGTAGGTGTGGAAGGTGGTCCATACCCAGGCGTTCATCTCGGGCCGATAGGTGAAGGCGCCGGGGTGTTCGTCTGGGAAGATCTCCCGCAGGTGGCGCTCATACTGGTCGGGCAGGGTGCGGTCGGGGAAGATGAAGTAGAAGGCCTGGAACTCGGGATCTCCAGCCTGGGCGCGCAGGGCCCAGGGGTGTTCGTCGGACGTGTGGTTGAAGACGAAGTCCAGACAGAGGCTGATGTTGGCCGCTCGCAGCTCTGTCGCCAGGGCCTGCAGGTCCGCCATGGTCCCCAGGCGGGGATCCACCTGGCGATAGTCGCTGATGGCGTAGCCGCCGTCGTTTTCCGGCTGGGGCGCCTGGAAGAGGGGCATCAGGTGGAGGTAAGTGACGCCCAGCTCCTGGAGGTAGGGGATCTTCTTCCGCAGCCCCTGCAGGTCGCCGGCGAAAAGGTCCACGTAGTAGACCGCGCCCAGCATCTTTTCCGACTGAAACCAGCGGGGATCGGCCTGGCGCTGCCGGTCCAGGGCCCGCAGGGCCGGGTCCCGGGTGAACCAGGCCTGGCCCGCCTCCACCAGGAGCTGTTCCAGGTGGTAGAAAAAGTCGTAGTGGTGACCGTACAGGGCGACCAGCCGCTCGAAGAGGGCGGGGAAGTGCGTCCGCAGGCGGCCGGCGAACTCGTCCCACAGGGTCGGGTCCTGGTCGGCAAAGGCCTGGGAGAGCCGGGGCCACAGGCGTTCCAGGGTTCGCTGCGCTTCCCGGGCCACAGTCTGGCGGTCCATCGGATCCATCGCGGTCATAGGGCCTCCGTAAGTCATCCGGTTTCATTTCTTCCGGTTGCAGTTTGGCCCTACTTTACGGCCAGCCCGGCCTTTTGGCAAATGGGTCTGCGCGGAATCTTCCATCTATCCTGCCATAACGACCTGGCCCCTCACGTCACCGCGTTACCAGAGGCAGATAGATGCGGAAAGCGTCGTCATTCAGGATGGTGACAAACGCAGTGCTGGTCCCGACAGCAATCGGGTCCGGGTTGCGCAGGTTCACGCTGAAGGTCTCGTCCTCCTCGTGGATCAGGTCCCCCAGGATGGCCACGCTGATCTGCTGCTGGACCTGGCCCGGGGTGAAGGTCAGGGTGCCGGTGGCGGCCAGATAGTCCTCGTCGGGAGTGGCGAAGGTGGGACCGCAGCAGGCGCTCTGGGTGACGTAGTCCACGGTGACGGGGAAGGCCGTGGGCGTGGTCAGGGTGACGGTGAGCACGGCCTGGGTATTTCCGCCGTTTCCCTCCACCACCTGGACGCTCCCCCCCATCCGTACCTGTGCGGTGTCGTCGTCCTGGATGACGCCGTCGGCCTGCCCATCCACCAGGATGCTGTCGGTCGGGTTGCTCAGGATCAGGCTGAAACTTTCATCGGCTTCGTCCACCACGTCGCCCAATATGGAGACGGAAATGGTCTTCTCCGTCTCGCCGGCGGCAAAGACCAGCGTGCCACTCGTCGCGAGGTAGTCGTTGCCGGCCGTGGCCGTGCCATCCACTGTGGCGTAATCCACGCTGACGCTGTGGGGCGAGGCCGGGGAGAGGGAGACCACAAAATCCGCATTCACCGAGCCGGTGTTGCCCTCTTCCACGCTGACATCCTGCACGGTCAACGAGGAGAGGCCATCGTCGTCCAGGATGGTGCCGGTGGCTTCCCCGTCCAACAGATCGCCGTTCTGGGGAGCGCTTAATCGCACCACGAAGGTTTCGTCCGGCTCCTCGGCCGTGTCCCCCAGGATGGGCACGGCGATGGTCTGGACAGCCACGCCAGGATTGAAGACCAGCGTGCCGCTGACCGCCGTGTAGTCGCTGCCGGCCGTGGCCGTGCCATCCGCGGTGGCATAGGCCACACTGACCGTCTGGGTGGAGGTGGGCGTCAGGGTCACGGTGAAGACCGCACTGACCGCGCCGCTGTCTCCCTCGTCCACGCTGACATCGGCCACGCTCAGGCTGCTACGCAGCTCAAAGGCCCCCTTGTCGCAGACGGCCGTGCCGTCGTTGTCTCCATCCACTGGGCGGGCCACACCCCGCTGATCTGTAGTCGGGCAGTCGGCGGGATCCCCGTTGTCCAGGGCGGCGCTGTCCGGCAGCAGGGCGTGGGTCCAGGTATTTCCACTGTAGTCGCCCAGGGGCGCCAGCAGGGGATCCGTGCTCTGCAAATCCCCGGCAGCGGTCAACTGGCAACGCTGGTCGCTGGAGAGGTTGTAGCCCGCAGAAGTCCAGGTGCCGCCGGTCAGACAGTTGCGCCCTTCGTTGTGGGCGATGATGCTGTTGTGGATGGTGGTGGCGCCCGTGTTGGCCGCTATCCCGCCATAGACCACCAGCCCCGAGCCAGAGGAGCGATTGTAGGCCACTGTGCTGCTCTCCAGCAGGGTGGTGGCGTCGGTGAAAAGGTTGGCCAGGGCGCCCCCTGTCTGCGCCTCGTTGTCGCTGATGGTCACGTTGGTCAGGGTGATGACGCTGCTGTTGTTGAGGATGCCGCCGCCGTAGTAGCTGTCCGCCCGGTTGCCGTGGAAGGTGCTGCGCATCACCGTCACGGGGCCGGTGGAAGTGGCCAGCCCGCCGCCGCCCTGGCTGGTGGCGTGGTTCTCCCGGAAGGTGGCGTCCGCGATGTGCGCGGCCCCGTTGTTGTAGACGCCGCCACCGGCCACGGCCTGATTCCCGGCCACAGTGCTCTGGGTCACCGTCAGGTAGCGGGTGAAGCTGGGATGACTGAAGTTGTACACACCGCCGCCCAGCTCGTCCGCGGTGTTGCTGAGGATCTCGCTCTCCTGGAGCTCCAGGCGGTTGCCGTTGTAAACGCCGCCGCCGGAGCCAGCCGCGGTGTTGTCCACCACCCGCACCTGCTGCAGGAGCATCTCGCCGAAGTTGAAGATGCCGCCGCCGTGATTGCTGCCGGTGGTGCGGCCATTGCGCACGGTGAGGTCGGTCAAGGTGACGGCCAATGTGGCGGTGATCACCCGGGCCCGTTGCCCCCCGTCCAGGATGGTGGCGTCCATGCCCGCGCCGCTGAGGGTGATCTCTTGGAGGTCCAGGTTGGCGTCGTAGACGCCGGCTGCGATGTGGATCACGTCCCCGGGGCCGGCCTTGCTTACCGCGGCGGCCACTGTGGCGCAGGCTGTGGCCGGGCTCTGGCAGTCGTGGGTGTCGCTACCGGCGCCGTCCACGTACCACTCGCTCGCGTCTACGGCGGCCCGGGCCAGGGTTGTCTGCAGGGCCGTCAACAGCAGAACGGCCAGGGCTCCCCCCAGGGCAGCACAGGCCATGCGCCGCGCGAGAAGGACACTTCGTCTGGTTGCCACGGTCGATTCCTTTCATTAGCTCTCGAAGCATGTCAAGCGACGAGGCGGCGATCCGTTCGGATCGCCGCCTCGCCCTGGATGTGGCCTTCCGCTACCGGGCGATGACCGGCAGGAAGATGAATTGGGTACTCGGGTCCGGGGCCTCCGCATCCACCACCAGGGTGGCCTGGGTGAAGGGATCGGCCCCGTCCTGGAGCGGGTACGTGCCCGCCTGGCCCGCTGTGATGGTGTAGCTCTCGCCCGGGCTGAGCCAGCCGCTGTCCAGTCCGCTGCCGACGACGCTGTGATCGCTGCTCCCCACGTTGACCCAGCGCACCACGGTGCCGGGGGGCACGGTGAGCACCGCCGGGTTGAAGCCGCCGTCGCCCACCGCCACCCACACGTCCGGCGCTTCCTGGACGGCCGGCGTCAGGGCAATGGCCTGGGCGATCACCTCACCGTTGGCCACCGCCAGGTCCCCGCTTCGGTATGGCTGATAGCCAGGCGCCGTGACGTAGAGGCGGTAGGTGCCTGCCGGCGGGGCAAACAGGTAGCCACCCTGGGCATCTGTCTGCTGGGGATTGGGCTGGGCACCGCTCCAGACGTCGTACACCGAGCCGGTAGCCTCGGACAGGGGCACCTGGACCAGGAGTTGGACCGTGGCCCCTGGCATGGGCTGGCCGGTGAGGGCGTCGCGTACTATGCCGGAGCTGGCTTCGATGACGTTCCCGCTGTAGGCGTTCTCCTGGCCCTCCTCTTCTACCACCAGGGAGTACTGGATCAGGTTGTTGGCGATGGCCGCACCGGCCGTGAAATCGACGCAGGTCAGGCAGCCGCTCCACCGGAGGGTGCCGTTGCCCAGATCCTCGAAGTAGAATAGCTGTTGAACGGCCGGCAGCAGCAGGGCCATGCGTACGTTCTCCCGGCCCGGGGTGACCCGGGCTGTCAGGGTGTAGGGAAGGCCCGTGCGCAGGGGGGGCAGCCCAAAGGGCTCCAACTGGTTCAAGCCAGAGGCCTCCTGGAAGGAGCGCCCCTGCCCGTCGGTGGCGACCAGACAGGCGGGATCCACCGGGAGGCTTGAATCCACCACCAGACTCCCCCACACCGTGCCCATGCCGTGTAGCCAGGCGCCGGACATGCCGGCCCCACTGCCGTAGCGGACGCCAACCCGGTAGGAGCCATTGGCCAGGTTGTCGAACTGGTAGACCCAACTGCCCGTTGGCCCCACCTGCACCGGGGCCGTCAACGGCACCTGGGCACGGACCGAGGCCGACGTCAGCTCCTCCTCGTCGCCCAGGGGCTCCAGCAGGAGAACCAGGCTGCTGTCCGGCTCCGCGGTGCCCCGAAGGGTGGCGGCATTCTGCGATGTGATGGTCGCGCTGGGGCCTGGGCCGGCGTAGGGCACACAGGGCATGGCCCAGCCCAGGGTGGGTAGACGCCGCTGACTGGGGATCTCCCACGCCTGCCCATTGTTGGACGGGTCTGCGTCGAAGCTCTGGCGGCTCTCCATCTGTACCTGATTCTGGAGTGTGGTGGCCTGGACCGATTCTCCTTCCTCCACCTTCCACGACACCAGCACCGTTCCGCCTTCGCCTGGCTCCAGGTCGCCTATCTCGATGGCGTCCAGGTTCGGGGTGCTCTTGTCGATCCCCAGGTTGGGCACGCTGACCACATCCAGGATGGTCGCGTTCTGGAGGGACGCGGACCGCGTGATGGTCAGGATGTTGTCCAGGGCCGCCTCAGAGCCGTTGTTGTGGTACTCGATCTTCAGGGTGAGCCGGCGGCTCCGCCCCGCCATGTCCACGCCTGCGGCGCCCGCATCCATGCCCAGGGGCAGTGGTTCCCAGTGGACCTGTACGTCCACCGCGGGGTCGGCGCCCTGGCCCTGGGGCCGCAGCAGATAGTCCTCGGTCTCGCCGGTCCGGTAGCCGGAGGCAGGACCACGTCCGTCGCCGTAGGGCTGGCCGGTCAGCTTTACCGATTTCTCCTCGCTGAGCATGACCCGCAGCCAGGCGGGCTGTTCTCCTTGCTCTGGCGGCCAGGGGACGGGGCCGCTGGTGGAAACGGTGAGGGTGTTGACGCCGGGGACCAGGCTGGCAATGTCCACAGGCGCGTCGATGACGATATGTTCCGGCGCGGAGGTGTTATCGCACTGGGCTACATCGGCCCAGTCGCCATCCCGGTTGCCGTCCACCCAGGCGTTGATGTAGGCGGTGTCGATGCCCTTGTCCAGCAGGGCCGCCTGGGCTGCGCCGTGGATGAAGACCCGCACCTGGAAGGTGCTGTTCTGGCAGTGTTGGAAGTTGACGCTGCCCAGGTTGATGCCGTCGTCGTAGCGATCCCGGTTAGCGGTGTTGGTGGACGGATTGATGTTCCGGGGCGCGGGTGCCAGGTCCGCGTCGGGCTCGAACTCCACCCGTTGGCCCAGGTGGAAGGGTCGGGGCCGGGCGTGGCGAGGACCTTCTGGCGCGCCGGTGGCCACATCGAAGACCGTGGGGAAGTTGGCCGGGACGCCCGGGTAAGCCGTCATGGCCGCAGCGGCATGGTTGCTGCTGTCCGGCGCGTCGCCCAGGTCCCACGGGCGCACCCGGAGGGGCAGCACCTGTTCGCCCACCTGCTCCGGCGCCAGGGTCGCCAACAGGGCACAGTCCAGGCTCTCCCCCGGGGGCAACAGGGTGTAGCGCAGGCGGCTGCGCAGCTCGACCTCCTGGGCCGGGTCGTCGGGGATCTCTTCCAGGAGCCCGATCAGGATGGCGATGATGTTGAGCTCCCTGTCGATGGCGCGGCTCTCGCCCGGCTGCAGGGTGAGGGAACGGCAGAGGGCCTGTTCCGTTGCCGCCGTCGACGCTCCCGTTACCTTGATTTCCTCGAAGTTCAGGGAGATGCCCAGGGTGACCTGGTTCCCGGATCGGTTGGTGAAGGTGCTGCGCATCCATGCTTGATCCAAGCTGGAGAGGAGCGGGACCGACGGCGCCTCCAGGGCCGCGCTTTGGGCATCCGGGGCGCTATTTCCATCGGTGAGCACCTGTTGCTCCACTTCGATGTCGTCCAGGCTATAGGATGGGCAGGCCGCGTCGAACTGGACCATCTTTTCATCCTGCCTGGTGCCGTCGGGGGCGTGGAGGGAAGCCGTGTTGGCCAGGGTCACCGTGCCTTCACCCCTCCGGCATACGGGATGCACATGCACCAGGAAGCTCAGCTCCACTTCGGCGTCCGGGGCCAGGGTCCCCTTCCAGCGGATCCGTTGCTCCACCACGTTGGTCGTCAGGTTTCGGCCAACTTCCACGCGGGCGTTCAGGGGATTGACGCCGGGAGAACGCTCGGTGACTTTTACCATCTGCCTGTTGCCGCCGATCATCTGGGGCAAGAGGTGCTGGGGATAGGGTAGCCTGTCCCGGATTTCCGCCTGGACAGGGCCGCTGCCCCCCCGATGTTTCAGACGGATGGTGTAGGTGACGGTATCGCCGTAGGCGACCGGGGTGGAGGACACCGTCACGGCCTTCTGCAGTTCCAGGGTGCCCGGCTGGCCTTCGGGCAGGGTGCGGTAAACCAGATCTTCAGTTTCGCCAAAGGCGTAGGTGCCGAAGGCGGAAGCCGGGTGGGGCCCGCGGCCGTCGGCCAGGTCGGTGTCGGGGTTGCGGGGCGCCTCCTGCTCGCTGAGGGTGAAGCGCATCCAATGACGGCCGTCGGCCTCCTGATTGGGCGCCGGGTTGTGGACCAGTACAGTCGTCACGGTGATGTTCTGGCTGGCACCGGCCGGGATGGCGCTCAGGTCTACCAGGTAGTCCTGGACGATCCACTCGTAGGCCCGGGCCTGCTGGCCATCTTCAAACTGGCAGATGCCCGTATCCTCCCAGTCGCCATCCTGGTTGCCGTCAAACCAGACGTTCAAGCGCATGTGATCTAGCTGAGCGCCCGGCGCTTTGCGTACCCGCACCACCAGGGTCGTGCGGCGGCAGTCCAGGATGGGCACGCTGCGGTTACGCCACCCGTCATCGGCCCGGTCGTTGTTGGCCACGTCGACCACGCCGCCGGCGCCGGGGGGCGGTTCTCGCAGAATATTGTTGACGCCATCTGCGTCCGGCCCGCCATCTGCTTCCCGCTCCCGGGTGATGCCGTCGCCCAGGATGGCTTCCATGCTGGCGTTGACGTGGCGAGGGCCGGCGGGTTGTCCCGGAGGGGTGTTCTGATAGACGGTGGGGAAGTGGCCCAGGGTGCCGGGATAGGCCGTGTTGTTCTGGCCGTGGTTGTTGCTGCTATCGGGCGCGTCGCCCAGATCGGTGAAGGGGTTCTCTTGAGGAACGGGGCGGTCGGGGTCATCGTCCTCGGGCATGGTGAAATCGACCACCAGTTCGGGAGGGATCCCGCTTTCTCGGGCCTGAAAGCGAACCAGTTGCTGGTCCGGGCCGGTGCCCAGGACAAACCCGTAGTTGGTCTGGGCACCGCTGAACCAGGCCTGGACCAGGGGCGTCACGTCCCACGCCACCCAGGGGCTGCCAGGGTAGACCACGGTGCTGCTGTTGCTTCCGGGGGTGACCGGCGGCCTGGAGTTCCAGGTCACGGTCATTTCAGACCAGGCGCCATCGACGCGGCCGATGGAGACATCGCTGGCGAAGTTGTCGCTGGATTCGGCCGCCTTCACCCGCAGGGTCGCCTGTTGGATGGTGGCGTTGGCCGGCAGCGAACTCAGATCGAATCGAAGATACGAGCGGACGTTGGGGCCAGCGCCCAGGCTGCCAGCGCCGTAGTTGGCATCGGGGGTATTGGCGTAGACCGCCGCATCTTCCTGGACGGGCAGGACGGCTGTGAAGAGGGCCGCCTGTCCTCTGGCCGGGCGCAGGCCTGCCAATCCCACCCAGAGCACTGAGAGGAGCAGGATGGGGATTGCGCCCAGAAGTCCATATGGGAAACGCCTGGGGTGACCATGGTTGAAGGTCATCTCATCTCCTAGAAAGAGGTTGTGTTGAGTCGGTGAAAGCACTCAACTGGTGAGTGTGTTGAGGGGGAAGGGTGGAGCTACACTTTGAGGATATCCCACGGCGGCGTCCCACAACTGGGAATCTCTGGAAGAAATCGGCTCATAATCGGGTCACGAGTCGCTTTTAAACGAGCTTCCCCCTGGAATTGGGGTATAGTTCAAGATCGTCGGGGTTCGCCCATCGGACGCCGCTGTAGGGGCGCTGCTTGCTGCGCCCGCCCACGCCGGACAGGGCGGGGAGCCCTCTGGGCCCCTGTCCCTACATCCTGCATCGACAAATGTGAAATATACCCCTGGAATTGCGGGCAATTGACAGGCCGGTGGAAATCGTTACAATGACCAGTGGTCGCCGCCATAAAACGTTTTAAAGATCTCGCGCGATTGGGATGGGTCGGACGGTGTCGACCCCGGGCCATCCCAACCGCCGGCACCGCCAGGATCCTGACCATGACCAACCAGAAGCGCGTCACCATCGTCGAAGTCGCCCGCCGGGCGCGGGTGTCCGCCGGCACCGTCTCCAACGCCCTGACCGGTAAGCGACCGGTCTCCCCTGCTACCCGTGCCCGCATCCTGCGCGCCATCGAAGAGCTGGGCTACCAGCCCAACCTGCTGGCCCGGGGGCTGGTCAACCGCCGCAGCGGCACCCTGGGGGTGGTGGTCTCCGGCCTGGAGTACTACGGCCCATCCCGCACCCTGGTGGGCATTGAGCGGGAAGCCAACCAGTTGGGCTACTCTTTGATCCTGGACCTGCTTCACACGCCCGAGGCGGACAACGTGGAGCATGTGCTGGGCATCCTCACCTCCCGCCGGGTGGATGGCATCATCTGGGCGGTGCACGAGGTGGGGGAGAACCGGGCCTGGGTGAGCGAAGAACGCCTCCACCGGCTTCCGCCCATCATCTTTCTGACCATGGGCTTCCGCCCGGGGGTGGCCGTGGTCACGGCGGACAACCGCCGGGGCGCGTGCCTGGCCACCCGGCACCTGCTGGATGAAGGTCGCCGTCGCATCGGCCTGATCACCGGGCCCTTGAGCTGGTGGGAAGCCCGGGAACGGCAGGCCGGCTGGCAGGCCACCCTGGAAGAAGCCGGCCTCTCCCCCGATCCATCCCTGGTGGTGGAGGGCGACTGGAATGCCCCCAGCGGCGAAGCAGGGCTCCACCGCCTGTTGGAGCAGGTGCCCGATCTGGATGCCGTCTTTGTCAGCAATGACCAGATGGCCCTGGGCGTGCTGCGGGCGGCCCACCTGCTGGGGCGTCGAGTCCCGGAGGATCTGGCCGTGGTGGGCTACGATAACATCCCCCAGGCGCCCTACTTCTGGCCCCCTTTGACCAGCGTCCGCCAGCAGCTCATCCGCCTGGGCTCTGTGGCCGTGCGCGAGCTCCAGAAGATCATCGAGCGCCGGCAGGCAGGCCAGGAACCCGGCGAACCGGTGCAGATGGCCCTGGAGCCCGAGTTGATCATCCGGGAGAGCTCCCGGG
Organism: Litorilinea aerophila; assembly: GCF_006569185.2. Taxonomy (NCBI): domain Bacteria; kingdom Bacillati; phylum Chloroflexota; class Caldilineae; order Caldilineales; family Caldilineaceae; genus Litorilinea; species Litorilinea aerophila. The sequence continues at coordinate 27,364 of NZ_VIGC02000023.1, forward strand.
CCGGGGCCGGCAGCGGTTGAGGGAGCGGCGCCCACAGCACCCTGTTTGGCGATCGGCTACTCCTTGGGTACAATAAGCCAGCATGGCCGTCCTGGTCCTCCGAAATGGAGCGCCCCATCAAGCCCCTGTTGAGTCCAGGTTGCTGGTTCATACCCGTTCAATTACATGCTTAACGCGCACCATGCTTCTGGCGCAGAGCCGACCAAACCGCTTCCCCACATTCAGATCTACACCTTCGGCACCCTGCGGGTGATCCGCAACGGCCAGCCGGTGGATGAAAGCGCCTGGCACACCCGCCAGGCCCGCCAGCTCCTGAAGATCCTCATCACCGAACGGCCACGGCCGGTGGCATCGGACCGGCTCATCGAGCTCCTCTGGCCTGCCAGCACCCCCCGGACTGCCGCCACCACCCTGCGCAGCGCCATCAACGCCCTGCGCAATGTCCTGGAACCGGAGCGACCCCACCGGGCACCGGCCCGCTACGTGGTCACCCAGAGCCCGGGCTATGCCTTTCGCCTGCAGCCTACCCTCTGGCTGGATGTGGAAGCCTTCGAGGCGGAGCTGGCCCTGGCCCGCACGGCCAGGGGGCAAGAGCGTCGCCGCCACCTGGCCGCCGCCGTGGACCTCTACACCGACGACTACCTGATGGAGGATCCCTACGCGGACTGGCTTCAAAATGAGCGGGAGCGGCTGCGGGAGCGCTACTTCAACGCCCTGCTCCAGCTGGCCGAGCTGGACGCCGCTGCCGGCGACTTTGCCAGCGCCATCAGCGCGTGCCGTCGCATCCTGGCCCGGGACGACGTGCGGGAGACGGCCTACCAGGCCCTCATGCGCTATCAGGCCCTGTCGGGCGACAGCGCCGGGGCCCTCCTCACCTTCGAGCGCTGCCGGACGGTCCTGGCCGAAGAGCTGGGTGCCGACCCCAGCCCCCTGACCCAACAGCTACATCAGCAGATCCTCAACGGCGAGATCCAGCCGGCACCGGCGCAACTGCAGGGGGCGGCGCTCCGGGCCAAAGAGGATACCACCGGGGAAGACCAGGGTCCGGCCCCGCTGCACCTGCCCCAGCACACCGTCTTCCCCCTCATGGATGAACACTTCACCGGCGTCTTCGTGGGCCGGGAGAAAGAGCGGACCCAACTGGAAAGCGGCCTGCAGGCTGCGCTGGCGGGAACCGGAGGCCTGTTCACCCTGGAAGGGGAAGCGGGAGTCGGCAAGACGCGCCTGGCCTGCCACCTCCTCCAGCAGGCTGTGGACGCCGGCGCCACGGTCCTCTCCGCCACCTGCCAGGCCCTGGAGCAACAGTTGCCCTTCGCTCCCCTGGCCGATGCCCTGGGCCGTTACTTGCACAGCCTGCCGGACACAGTCCTGCACGCCCTGCCCCCGGCCAGCCTGGCCCAGTTGGCCCAGCTCATCCCCAGCCTGCAGGACCGACTGCCGGAACTGCCCACCCGCGGCGGCGATACCACCATCGGCGCCGATGAAAATCGCCAGCGCCTGGTGGACGGCATCGTCAACTTCCTGGCCTCCCTGGCCCGCCTGCGCCCCCTGGTCCTCTTCCTGGATGACCTGCACTGGGCCGACTATGATACCCTGGCCGTCCTCAGCCGCCTCTCCCAGCGGGTGGACCAGCTGCCCTTGCTGGTGTTGCTGGCCTACCGGACCGATGACCTGGCCGAGAACGAGGCCCTGATCACCCTGCTCCACGCGTTGCGCCGCACCCGCCCCAACCGGCTTCTTCCCCTCACGGGGCTCAGCCTGGAACAGGTCCGGCGGATGGTGTACATGTTGACCGGCGCGGAGGAACCGAGGAGCACCGCCCTGGCCGACTGGCTCTACGCGGCCACCCAGGGCAATGCCCTCTTTGTCACCGAGGCGCTGCGGGATCTGATGGAGCGATTTCCAGGACAGCCGACAGAGGAAAGAACCTGGCGGGTGTTGGTGGAGAACTGGAGCCAGGAGTATGAACAGCTCCTCTCCCTGCGCCGCAATCAGCGCATCCAGGAGCTGATCCTGGAGCGCATCCAGCGGCTACCCCCGGCCGCGCGGGAGGTGCTGCAACTGGCTGCAGCCATCGGTCGGGATTTCAGCGTGGAACTATTGGAGGCGGCGGCCCCCCAGGATCCCATGGCAGGCCTGGCCACCCTGTTGGAGCGGCGCTTCCTGCTGGAACAGCCGGACGCACGTCTGGATTTCAGCCACGCGGTGGTGCGCCAGGTGGCCTACGATAACCTGAATGCACTCCAGCGCCGGCGTCTCCACCGGCAGATCGCCGAGGCCCTGGTCTCCCTGCAGCGGGCCGAGGAGAATCCCCGGGAGACCGCCTTCCACTTCAGCCAGGCCGGCCCCACGGCCCGGCAGGAATTTGCCTACTACAGTGTGCTGGCCGGGGAACGGCTGGCTCGAACCTTCGGCTTTCGCCAGGCCATCGAACATTTCGACCAGGCCCTGGACGTGCTGGCCGGCCAGCCGGACGCCGCTCCGGAGCTGGTGCAACGGGCGCTCCAGGGGCGGGGCCTGGCCTACGAAAGCCTGCTGGATGCCGAGGGGGTGCTGGACACCTACCGGCGGCTCCAGGCCTGGGCCAATCAACGGGGGGACCGGGATCTGCTCCTGGCCGCCCACAGCCGCCTCACCACCCTGTTGGCCCTGTTGGGCCAGCAGCGGGAGAGCAACCAGCTCCTGAGCGAGCTCATGGAGACGCTCACCGCATCGGAGCATCCGGTGGTGCGTTCCCAGACCATTGCCGATCTATTGGCCCGGCGACGGCTGATCTACAGCCCAGACACGCCCGACGATGGCGCCACCTGGGCCCGTTACACTCCGCCGCCCCCAGTCCCCGGCGACCCGGTGGCCGAGATCCTGGCTCTGTTGGCGCCTTTCCACGCCGTCCTGCCTCTTTTCGACTACGGCTGGACGTTGCTGGTCCAGGGGCAGTTGCCGGAGGCGACCCGCTGCCTGGAGGCGGTGGTCTCCCTGGCCCGAGAGACCGGCCAGCTGTGGATCGCCAGCACCGCCTACCATCAACTGGCGGCCATTGCCCGGCTCCAGGGGGACCTGGAGCGGAGCTATGCCTTCAACGAGCAGAGCATGGCCCTCAATCAGATGGTGCCCGGCGTGGCGTCTGAGCTGGCCAGCATGTGGCCCCGCATCGCCAGCGCCTTTCTCTCCCTGCGGACTGGCCGTCTGGACGAGGCGGAGCGGCGCCTCCAGCGGGTGGTGGACTTTCTGGCCCAGCGGCCCGGCTTCGAGAATTACCGGAACAGCGCCTTCATCGGTCTGGGACTGGTGGCCCTGGAGCGGGGAGAGCACCGGGACGCCCGGGAGTGGCTGGAAAAGGCCCTGGCCGACCCGGTGAACCTCTACCCGTACACCCACGTGCGCGCGCTCATGGGGTTGGCCCGGCTGGCCCATTTGGAGGGCCAGCCCGCGGCCCGGGATGTCTGGCTGCGGCGGGCGTTGCGCTTCGCCGGGCGCCGCAGCCTGCTGGAAGAGTATGTGGACGTGGTGTTGACCCTGGCCGATCTGCGGCCCCCCGGCGCCCCCGTGGAGCAGCTTCTGCGGGAGATGCTCAGCTACGTGGGCTCCCTGGGGTTGGACGCCATGGCCCAGAAGTTACGTCAGGCTTATCAGGCGCACAAGACCTCTGCCATCCAGCCCTGAGGCTTCCCCCCGAGGTCAGCGGCGAGCTTCCCAGTGGACCCGGATGGTGGCCTCGTTGCTCTCCTCGAAATAGTCCACCTGCACCTTGTGGTAGCCGCCCTGGAGCTGGATGTCCGCCTGGTACTCGGTGGCCGGCTGGATGTGCCACCCGTCGATGATGAGCTGGCCATCCACAAAGACCCGCACGCCGTCATCCGCGGTGGCGAAGAAGCGGTAGGTGCCCGGCGGGAAGAAGGCGATGCGCTCCCACTTCACGCTGAAGTAGTTCTCTGGCAGGCCCTCGCCCGGGCTTCCCGTACCCCAGTAGAAGCGAATCTCTGGATCTTCCCGCTCGAAGGCCACTTCCTCGAAGTATTTGCCCCGATAGTAGACCCCATGCCAGGGAGTTTCCTTGGGTGGGGGCCCCTGCATCGGCTTTTCCGGCGGCCGCTTCATCTCTGGCCGGTCTGGACGTGCGTCCATGGGCGGCATGGAATCCATTGGCCTGTCCATGGGCTTCTTCATGGGGGGATCCATGGGCGGCATGGTCTCCATAGGCATACCCATGGGAGGGGGCTTCATGGGCATGGCCTGCACCGGACCGCCTGTGCCACCCATGGGCGGCTTCATCTCCCCTTTGCCCCGACCAGGGATGCACAGCTTCTGGCCGCTGTAGATCTGGTTGAGGTTGTAGATGCCGTTGGCCCTGGCCAGATCGTAGGGGTCGATTCCGTAGTAGGCTGCGATGGCCGAGAGGGTTTGATTGCGGCGGACGGTGTGGTAGTCGACACACTTCTGGCCCATGTCCATGTCGTCATGCCACGCACCGGGGATGACCAGGACCTGGCCTGTGTAGATGTGGTTGGGGTTGCGGAGGCCATTGGCCTGCATGAGCGCGCCCACGGAAACATCAAACCAGAGGGCGATCTCGGACAGGGTATCGCCCGGTCGGACCGTGTAGTGTCTGACTTCGTCACGGCCGGCCAGGGCTGCACCGGGCCAGGCCACCATCAACAGCGCGAGGGCCAGCGCGATGGAAGCGAGGCCGCGCCGCCATCGTCTTCCGGCACGGTCGGTTTTACCCATCAGGGACTCCTTTCGTCAGAGGGCTTTCATCTTTGACTCGGCTGTAGCAACGCCATGTGGCTCAAAATGAAAGTGCAAAGAAAGTGCAAAGGTCGTCATAGCTGACTTCTGGGTGTTCTACGGGATCAGGACGTGGGGCGGTTCAAAAAGATACGCCCACCTGAAAGGGGGCGCATCTCGCTGGCGTCATAAATTGGATAAATGGGGCTGGGGATCGGGCTAAAACTGGAAAGTCTGCCCACGGCTGGGGACATGGACCTGGGCGCTGTGCTCTGCCCGCAGATGTTCGGCCAGGGTGTTGGCGGCTTCGGGCTCGCCGTGGACGACGAGGATCTCCTGGAGCCGCTGGCGGTCAAACGAGCCGGCCCAACGCAGCAGGCCGGCCTGGTCGGCGTGGGCGCTGTAGCCGTCGATGGATTCCACCCGCGCCCGCACTTCGTACTCTTCCCCGAAGATGCGCACCCGCTTGTGGCCATCCTTGAGGCGGCGGCCCAGGGTGTGTTGGGCCATGAAGCTGACCAGCAGGATCGTGTTCTGGGGGTATTCGATGTTGTTCTTGAGGTGGTGGAGGATGCGCCCGCTCTCGGCCATGCCGCTGGCGCTGATGATGATGGCCGGCCCCACCAGGTTGTTGAGCTGTTTGCTGCGGCGCACATCCCGCACATACTCCAACCCATGGAAGTCGAAGGGGCTGCGGCGTTGATCTTCCACCAGGAATTCTTGGACGGTGGGATTCCACGCCTCCGGGTGCATGCGGAAGACGTCGGTGGCGTTCACAGCCAGGGGGCTGTCCACGAAGATCGGCAGCTCTGGGATTTCCCCCTGGGCGTCCAGGTAGTTGAGGGCGTAGACGATCTCCTGGGTGCGGCCCACCGCGAAGGCGGGGATGATGACTTTGCCCTGGCGCCGGGCGGTATCGTTCACCACCCGGCGTAGCTTCTTCCGGGCCGACTCGTAGCTATCGTGGAGGCGGTCTCCATAGGTGCTCTCCATGATGAGGATGTCGGCCTCCTTCAGCAGCTCGGGCGGGTTGAGGATGGCGCTCTCTGCCCGGCCGATGTCCCCGCTGAAGACCAGCCGCCAGCGCTTGCCCGTCTGGTGCTCCCGGATATCCAGCGCCACATGGGCCGCGCCCAGGATGTGTCCGGCGTTGTGGAAGGTGAGCTCAACCCCATCCGCCACGATGACCGGCCGGTGCAGGCCCACGCCGATGAACTGATCCAGGCAGCGCTGGGCGTCCTGGCGGGTGTAGATGGGCTCCACCGGCGGCTCACCCCGGCGCGCCCGGCGCTTGTTCAGGTAGAGCACATCCTGTTCCTGGATGTGGCCGCTGTCCAGGAGCATGTAGGTGCTCAGGTTGCGGGTGGCAGCCGTGCACCAGATGTTGCCCCGGAAACCCTGTTTGACCAGGTTGGGGATGTTCCCCGAGTGGTCGATGTGGGCGTGGCTGAGGATGAGGGTGTCGATGGAGGCCGGGTCGAAGGGGAAGTTCAGGTTGCGCTGGTAGGTGTCCGCGCGGCGCCCCTGGAAAAGGCCACATTCTAGCAGGATGCGGTGGCCGTTGACTTCCAGCAGGTGGAGGGAGCCGGTGACTTCCTGGGCCGCGCCGTGGATGGTGATCTGCATGGTCATTCCTTTGGCAAAAGGTTTGGGCCGGCAAGAACGGATCCGTCGGTCTTCATTGTATGTCCATTGACACAATTGTTCAACCTGGGTTGCTGTTCACCCCCTCACCCTCAGCCCCTTTCCCCGGCAGGGAGTCGGACATGACAAGCCGGGGAGAGATGGGGTACACTTAGCCAGGAGGAAGTTTCGTGGCTGTGGGGTCATTTGGCGTCAGGAATCATCGAAGGTGAAGCATTCCATGAAAATCATCTTTGCAGCCGGTTTCAGCGCGCTGGCGGTGCTGGTAGCCGGGCTTTTTTCGGCCCTGATGATGCGCCCCGGCCTCCACGTCATGGGCGTGCTCCTGCCCCGTCAGGTCTGGCTGGTGGAGCATGCCTGGATCTGGCGCCTGGGTTGGTGGCTGTGGCTGCTGGCCCTGTTCAGCTGGATGCTCCTGTTGGTGGCCCTGATCTGGGGCTACATCCCGGCCCATCGCATCGCCACCATGCTCCAGTCCGGCCTGATCCTGCTGGCCGCCGCGCTGACCATCGCCGGCGTGGCCTTTTGGATGCAGGGCCTGCCCTGGGCGGCGAACCAGCAAAACGCCTATGAGCTGGTGCTGCTGGTGGATACCCTGGCCCTGGGGCTCATGGGCGCGGGGCTCTTCATGGGTGGTGCGGTCACCCTCTGGCTGGCTGTGGACCTGATGCGCCAGCCCACTCTGCCTGGGTGGTGGATGGCCCCGGCCGTGGTGGCAGGCCTCAGCGCCCTGCCCAGTCCGTTCCTCCTGCCCCGGGGTGCCCACCTGATCCTGGCCGGGGTGGCCTGGCTGTTCTGGTGTCTGCTGCTGGCCACCCGGCGTCAGCTGCCCAGCGCTTTCAGTGAATGGCGCTGATGGCGCTATAATGGGCGGAAATTTGGAGCGAGGAGGCATCCTGGCATGAGCTCCCCTGAATTGCTGGCCGTGGCCCGGGGGGATCGGCCCGCTGAGCTGGTCCTGCGCAACGGCCGCCTGATCAACGTCTTCAACGGCACCATCGAAGCGGGCGATCTGGCCCTGCACAATGGGCGCATCGCCGGCATCGGCCGGGAGTACACCGGCACCCAGGAGGTGGACCTCCAGGGCGCTCTGGTGGCGCCCGGGCTGATCGACGCCCACGTCCACATCGAGAGCAGCCTCTGCATTCCGGCCCAGTTCGCCGCGGCCGTCCTGCCCCGGGGCGTCACCACCGTGGTGGCGGATCCCCATGAGATCGCCAACGTGGCCGGCGCGGCCGGCATCCGCTACATGGCCCGCAGCAGCCGCGCCATTCCCCTGCGGGTGGTCCTCATGGCGCCCTCCTGCGTGCCGGCCACCCACATGGAGACCAGCGGCGCGACCCTGAACGCCGACGACCTGGCCGAGCTGCTGGCCGCGGGCACCGTCTACGGCCTGGCCGAGGTGATGAACTTCCCCGGCGTGGTCCACGGCGATGTGGGCGTGCTGGCCAAGATCAGCGCCTTCAACCGCCGGCCGCGGGATGGCCACGCGCCCGGCCTGCGGGGGCAGGCCCTGAACGCCTATGTCGCGGCCGGCATCGGCAGCGAACACGAGTGTACCACCGTAGAGGAGGCGTCCGAAAAGCTGGCCCGGGGGCTCTACATCCTCATCCGGGAAGCGACCAACGCCCACAACCTCCACGCCCTCTTGCCCCTGGTCACGCCGGCCAACAGCCGCCGCATCTGCTTCTGCACCGACGACCGCATGCCGGCGGACCTGCTCCAGCAGGGCAGCATCGACCACATGGTGCGGGAGGCCATCGCCTTCGGCCTGGATCCCATCACTGTGCTGCGGATGGCCACCCTGAACCCGGCCGAATGGTTTGGCCTGCACGACCGGGGCGCCATCGCGCCCGGGCGCCTGGCGGACCTGGTGATCTTTGACGACCTGCACGACTTCCGCCCCCGTCAGGTCTACGCGGGGGGGCAGCTCGTGGCCGAGGCAGGACAGTTGGTGCCGGACCTGAACCTGGAGACGCCGACCCTCCCCGAGAGCGTAGGGGCCACGGTGAACGTGGAGTGGTCCGCCGTGCGTTTTGGCATCCCGGCCCGGGGCGAACAGGTCCGGGTGATTGGAGCCATCGCAAACCAGCTGGTCACCGAGGAGCGCATCCTGCCTGTGACCGTGGAGGAGGGGCACGCGGTGGCCGACCCATCCCGGGATCTGCTCAAGATCGCGGTGATCGAGCGCCATCACGCGTCCGGCAACATGGGCCTGGGCTTCATCCAGGGCATGGGCCTGCAGCGGGGGGCCATTGCCGGCACCGTGGCCCACGACCACCACAACCTGATCGTGATCGGTGCAGATGACCGGTCCATGATGGCGGCGGCCCGGGCGGTGGCTGGCCTGGGGGGCGGGCTGGCGGTGGTGGAAGGGGAGACGGTGGTGGCTTCCCTGCCCCTGCCGGTGGCCGGGCTCATGAGCGACCGCCCGGTGGCGGAAGTCCGGGTCGCCTACGACCGCCTGCTGGAGGCCGCGGCCGCGCGCGGGGCCTCCCTGCACGACCCCTTCATGGCCATGAGCTTCATGGGGCTGGAGGTGATCCCCAAGCTGAAGCTCACCGATCAGGGCCTGGTGGATGTGGAGAAGTTCGACTTCGTCGATCTGTTTGTTTAACCGATTGCTGGCTCTGCTGCAACAAGGTTTAGGACGCTGACCCACGCAGATGAACGCTGATTCGGGTGATTCTCTCCTGCGCTTCTTTGCGCCTTTGCACCCTTGCGCCTTTGCGTTCAAAAATACCCTTTTTGCAGGGGAGTCATTGCTGGCGCTGTTGCAACAATGTCAGACAGCAGGCAAAAATCGTCTGTGCCCATCTGTGAAATCTGTGGATCCAAATGACAGCGAGGATACGGAATCCCATGTTCGAAAAGATTGTTCCCGCGCCGCCCGACGCCATCCTGGGGCTGACGGAGGCGTACAAGGCCGATCCCAACCCAAACAAGATCAACCTGGGCGTGGGCGTCTACAAGGACGCCAACGGCCATACGCCCATCTTGCAGGCGGTCAAACGGGCCGAGGAGCGCATCCTGGCCCAGGAAACCAGCAAGACCTACCTGGGCATTGATGGCTCGCCGGCCTATGCCGCGGCCACCCGGGCATTGCTCTTTGGCCCCGAACACGAGGTGATCGCCAGCGGGCGTGCTGTCACCGCCCAGGCGCCTGGAGGAACCGGCGCGCTGCGGGTGGCTGCGGATTTCCTCGCCCGTACCCAACCGGGGACCACTGTCTGGCTCAGCACCCCTACCTGGCCCAATCATCCCAACATCTTCCGGGCAGCGGGGCTGGAGGTGGCCAGCTACCCGTACTTCGACAGCCGCACCAACGACGTGGCCTTTGAGGCCATGCTGGAGACCCTCCGCACCATCCCGGCCGGCGACGTGCTGGTGCTTCACGCCTGCTGCCACAATCCCACCGGCGTGGACCTGTCGTCCGCCCAGTGGGCCCAGGTGGCCGAGGTGGTGGCGGAGCGGGGCATCCTCCCGCTGCTGGACTTCGCCTACCAGGGGTTTGCCCAGGGGCTGACGGAGGACGCGGCCGGGGTGTTGGCCCTGACCCGGCCCGGGCAGGAGCTGCTCATCGCCAATTCTTATTCCAAGAATTTTGGCCTCTACAGCGAGCGGGTCGGCGCGCTCACCCTGGTGGCGGCCACGCCGGACGCGGCCCAGGCGGCCCTCAGCCACGTGAAGCAGGTGATCCGGGCCAACTACTCCAACCCGCCGGCCCACGGCGCGGCCATCGTCACCACCGTGTTGAACGACGCCGAGCTACGCCGCCTGTGGGAGGCAGAGGTAGCCGCCATGCGGGAGCGCATCAACACCATGCGCCACCTCTTCGTGGAGACGCTGAACGAGAAGGGCGTTCAGACCGACTTCAGCTTCATCGCCCGGCAGCGGGGCATGTTCTCCTTCTCGGGCCTGACGCCAGAGCAGGTCAAAGCGCTGCGGGAGCGCTACTCCATCTACATTGTGGGCTCGGGGCGAATCAACGTGGCCGGCATGACGGAAGCCAACATGGACTACCTCTGTAGCGCCATTGCTGACGTGCTGGCCACGGTCGCGTAAGCGGCCGGCGCGGGCCGCGGCGGAACACCAGTAAATCCCGGCAGAAATTCGCCGCCAGGTTCCACCAGCGGTAGTGCCGTTGAATCTCTGCTGTGGTATTTACACCGGACTGGACCAGGGGGCGGATGGCGGGGAACGGACGACGGGGCTTTGCGCGCCGTCACCTCCGCCGTTCGTCGCTGCCCGAACAGGAGTATCCATGATGGCCACCATTGTAGAAGCCCGGCAGGTGCACAAGACCTACCACACGGGCCGGGTGACGGTGCATGCCCTGCGTGGGGTGGATCTGACCATCCAGGCGGGGGAGATGGTGGCCATCATGGGGCCGTCCGGCTGTGGCAAGACCACCTTGCTGAACTGTCTCTCGGGGCTGGACAGCTTTGACAGCGGCGAGGTGCGCATCGAGGGGGAGCTGTTGCGGCGCATGAGCGACAGGGTCCGCACCGACTATCGGGCCCGGCGCATGGGCTTTGTCTTCCAGAGCTTCAACCTGTTACCGGTGATCACCGCCCTGGAGAACGTGGAACTGCCCCTGCTGGTCAGCGGGGTTCGACCCCGGGAAGCCCGACTGCGGGCCCTGGCCGTGCTGGAGCAGGTGGGGCTGGCAGACTGGGTAGACCACCGGCCGGCCGAGCTGTCTGGCGGCCAGCGGCAGCGGGTAGCTCTGGCCCGGGCCCTGGTGAACGAGCCGGCCATCGTCTGGGCGGATGAGCCCACGGGCAATCTGGACGCAGCCACGTCGGCGGACGTGCTGGCCCTCATGCAGCGGCTCAACCAGGAGCGGGGACAGACCTTCGTCATCGTCACCCACGATCCCCAGGTCAGTGCCCGCTGTGACCGCATTGTCTCCATGCGAGATGGACAGATCATTCCGTGCATATAACTACCACTGTGGCCAACGGCGTTGCCATCGCCCTGGCTCTTGTTTTGACAGGCGTAGGGATCGCCGGCCTGCGCCGCCCCATCGTGGTGAAGTTAGGCCTGCGCAATATCCCCCGCCGGCCCGCCCAGTCCCTGCTCATCGTCCTGGGGCTGACCCTGAGCACCGTCATCATCGTCAGCGCCCTGAGCATCGGCGATACCCTCAGCAATTCTATCCAGCGTCACGCAGTGGAGGCCTACGGCCAGATTGACCAGGTGATCGCCCCCGCCTTCCTCTCCGACCTGGTTGCCCTGGTCGACGAGGATACCGTCGCAGAGGATAGCCAGACCCTTCAGCTCCTGGACCGGCTGGCCCAGGGCGACCTGGCCAGCGTGTTCACCCTCCTGGAGGACGGCCTCCCCGGCATCCCCATGGAGCGTTACACCGCCCTGCGGACGCTGGCCGCGGAGGAGCCCCTCATCGACGGCGTGGCCGCCTCCATCGTCTTCCCCACCATCGTCCGCAACGTGAATACCGGCCAGGGTGAACCCCTGGGCTTCATCTTCGCCGTGGATGGCGCCTACGACGCGGATTTTGGCCTCCACAGCGTGGATGGCCGCCCGGTGCGCATGGCCGAGCTCCAGCCCGGCGTGGGTAACATCTTCGTGGCGGCGGCCGACCTCTTTACCGCCGTCCAGGGTGTGGTCCGGCAGACGGGCGCGACCCTGGGGATGGAGGATCTGGGGGTACTCCAGGCGGCCACGACCGTGGCCGCGGTGGGCGCCCTGCTCACTGCCGAAGAGGGACCCACCCTCACCCTGCGAGAGTTGCAGCTGGATGTGGCCACCCTGCGCAACCTGGGCTTCGACACCTCCCGGCTGGAGGAGCGGGGCATCCAGGTGCTCAGCCTGGAGAGCCTGGGCCTGGGCGACGAGGAACTGGCCCGCCTGGGCATCGATCCGGACGCCCCCATCACCCTGCCCACCCTCCAGACCCTGGGGCTGGACCTGCCCGACCCGGCCACCGCCACCGCCAACCTGTTGGGCGGGATCAACCTGAACACCCTGGGCCGGGACCTGGATCAGGTGCTGGCCCGCTATGGCCTGCAACTGCGCCAGGGGGAGGTCTATCTGAATCGCCTGGGCGCCCAGCAACTGGATGCCCGGCCCGGCGATCTGCTGGAAATTTTCATCGGTCCCATCCCCGTCCCCTACCGGGTGCGGGCCATCGTGGAGGAATCCGGCCCGCTGGGCGCGCTGACGCCGGTGGTGATGATGGATGTGGCCGAGGCCCAGCGGCTCCTCTTCATGCCGGGGCGGGTGAATGCCATCCTGGTCTCCAACCAGGGCGACCAGCTGGCCGGCGTCCAGCATACGGATGCGGTCAACGAGCGACTGCGGGCCTTTTCCCTGAACGAGACCCAGTTGCACCGGGTGGAGGCCATCCTGCAACGGGACGAGGTGGCCGCCCTCATCCGGCGGGAAGCGCCTTCCGCCCAGAACCCGGTGGTGGAAGCAGACGAGGCCCCCCGCTTTTTGCAGGATCTCCTGGAGGGGATCTTCGGCGTGCAGGGCTTCCAGGAGCAGGTGCAGGCGCTGGCCGCCGCGCTGGCCGCAGAGGCGCCCGGGCGCGAAGCGGCCCTGCGCGCCGCGCTGGCCAATTCCGCTGTGCGGGCATGGCTGCTGGATTTGCCCCTGCCCCGGGACGCCGCGGCGGAGCTGCGCAGCGCGTTCCAGGAGCTGGACGACTTCCTGGTCCTCACGCCCCTCAGCAAGCAGTTTGCCCTTCAGGGGGCGGATATCGCCGGGCTGGCCTTTGGTTCCATGTTCACCGTGTTTGGCGCCTTTTCCATCCTGGCCGGGGTGCTGCTCATCTTTCTCATTTTTGTCATGCTGGCCGCAGAACGCCGCAGCGAGCTGGGCATCGCCCGGGCCGTGGGCATGCAGCGGGGCCACCTGGTTCAGATGTTTGTCAGCGAGGGGCTGGCCTACGACCTGGCGGCGGCCCTGGTGGGCCTGGGGCTGGGGCTGCTGGTCTCCTATGCCATGGTTGGATTCTTGGGCGGCCTCTTTCAGGTGATCGGCCAGCAGCTGGACCAACAGGCCCTCTCCTTCCGGCTCTACTGGTCCGTGGCGCCTCCTTCCCTGGTCATTGCCTACTGCGGCGGCGTCCTGCTCACCTTTGGCGTGGTGACCATCGCCTCGTGGCGGGTGAGCCGCCTGAACATCGTGGCCGCCATCCGGGGCCTGCCCGACACCGGCGCCAACGGCCCGACCCGCCTGGCACTGCTGGGGCGTACCCTGAGCGGGCCGGGGCTACTGCTTCTGGGCGCGTTTGTCCTGCTTCGCTGGTGGGAGCAGGGGCAGACGGTGGTCCTGGTGGGACTGAGCCTGCTCCTGGTGGGCGGCTGCCTGGCTGTGGGCTGGCTTCTGGAGGGGACCCGCCTGCGCGCCCGGGTGCGGGAACGGCTGGTCTACTCGGCCATGGGGCTGGGCCTGCTGGCCTGTTGGGCCATCCCGTGGGCCACCCTGGGCGACACCCAATCGGTGCTTTTCCGCCAGAACCCGGCCTTCCTGCTCCTCTCCTTCATCCTGAGTGGCCCCCTGGTGATCGCGGGGGCCATCCTGGTGGTCATGTTCAACGCGGACAGCCTGGCCGGGCTGGGCGTCCGCTGGCTGGGCGGCCTGGGGCCCCTGGCACCGGTGCTCAAGACGGCCATCGCCTATCCCCTCCACCATCGCTTCCGCACCGGCGTGGCCATGCTCCTCTTCGCCATGGTCATCACCACCGTCACCGTCATGAGCGTGGTCATCCGGGCCACGGAGATCGTCTCCACGCTCGACGTCCGGAGCACCGCCGGCTTCGACATCGAGTTGTCGCCTGGGCTGCTGAGCTTCTTCAAGCCCGTGACCGATCTGGCCGCGGAGATGGCGGCCCGGCCCGACTTCCCCCGGGAGCTGGTGGCAGAGGCGGGGGCTGTGGCCCGGCTGAGCGTGGAGGCCCGTCAGCAGACGCCCCAGCCGGGGGACTGGCGTCCGGTGGGGCTGACGGGCGTCGACGGGGGCTATGCCCGGCAGGCTGCCGGCGTCTACCCCTTCCTGGCGCGGGCAGCCGAGTACCCGGACGACGCCGCTGTGTGGGCTGCCCTGGCCACCCGGGATGATGTGGCGGTGGTGGCGCCCTGGCGGGTGGAGGGGGCCTTTGCCCCCCGCGAGGAGGCCGAGTTCGAGGGGCGGCGGGGCTTCTTCCGGTTGCAGGGCTTCACGGTGGCGGAAGGCAGCAGCCTGCCCCCGGTGACCATCCAGGTGCGGACTGTCGCCGGGGCGGCGGTGGTGACCCGCACCCTGCAGGTGATCGGCGTGCTGGCGCCCGGCGAGACCCTGGCCGAGGGCAGCATCCAGGTCAACCGGGCGGTGCTGGATGCCCTCAACGGCGAACCCGTCCAGCCGGAGCGTTTTTACATCCGGGTGACGCCGGGCGTGGATGTGGCCGAGGCGGCCCGGGCCCTGGAGCGGGCCATGCTCAACAGCGGTTTCAACGCCACCTCCCTGGCGGAACGCTTCGCCGCGGGCCAGGCCATCGTGCGGGGCATCCTGCGCCTGTTCCAGGGCTTCCTGGCTCTGGGGCTGGTGGTGGGCATCGCCGGGCTGGGGGTGATCACCAGCCGGACAGTGGTGGAGCGGCGCCAGCAGGTGGGGGTGTTGCGGGCTATCGGCTACCAGCGGAGCACGGTGGCCCTCCTCTTCGTGTTGGAGGCCAGTTTCATCGCGCTCACGGGTCTGGCCGTGGGTGCGGTCACCGGTGTGGTGCTGGGCGACAAGATGTTCGGCCAGTTCTACACCCTGGCCACGGATCGGCTCTTTCCCATGCCCTGGCTGCAGATCGGCGGCATGCTGGCCCTGGCCTACTTTGCCTCCCTGCTGGCGGCCATCCTGCCCGCCTGGCAGGCTTCCCGTATTTTCCCCGCCGAGGCCCTGCGCTACGAATAAACGGCCCAGTGCTGGTATACTTGTCTTTTGAACTCTTTTTGCCTTTGGGTCAACCAGTCAAAGCGAGCGAACCATGAAAGAGCTATCCCAGCGACTGCAGAGTGTGCCGGCCTCACCCACCACCATGATGATGCAGAAGGGCCGGGAGCTGAAGGCCGCCGGCCACGACGTGATCAACCTGGCCGGGGGCGAGCCGGATTTTGCCACCCCGCCCCACATTGTGGAGGCGGCGTTCCGGGCCATCCAGGCCGAGGATACCCATTACCCGCCTGCCTTTGGCACGCCGGAGCTGTTGGAGGCCATCGTGGCCAAGCTCCAGCGGGAGAACAACGTCCACCACATCACCCCCAGCCAGATCCTGGTGACGCCTGGCGGCAAGTGGGCCATTTTCGCCGGCCTGGCAGCGGTCCTCAACCCCGGCGACGAGGTGCTGCTGTTGGATCCGTCGTGGGTGAGCTATGCGCCCATGGTGGAGCTGAACGGCGGGGTGCCGGTGCGGGTGCCCTTGCCCAGCGCGGAGAACTTCACCGTGAGCGAGGAGCTGTTGCGCCGCTACATCACCCCCCGCACCAAGCTGATCATGGTCAACAGTCCCAACAACCCCACCGGCCGGGTGTTGAGCCGCCCCGAAATCGACGCCCTGGTCAAGGTGGCCGTGGAGCACGACCTCTACGTCCTGAGCGACGAGATCTACGAGCACATCCTTTACGACGGCGCGGTCCACTACAGCCTGGCAGCGGAGCCGGGCATGGCCGAGCGCACCCTGATCGTCAACGGCTTCAGCAAGGCCTATGCCATGACCGGCTGGCGCCTGGGCTGGCTGGCCGGTCCCCAGCCGGTCATGCGCCTGGCTCGTACCCTCCAGACCCAGAGTGTGACCTCCGCGGCCAGCTTCACCATGGCCGCGGGCGTGGCCGCGCTCAACGGCCCCCAGGATTGTGTCCGGGAGATGACCGCCGCGTACGCGGCACGGCGCCGCTTCATGTTGGACGCGCTGGCTGAGATCCCGGGCATCGAATGCCCACCCATCGAGGGCGCCTTCTACATCTTCCCCAAGTTCACCCACACCCAGAAGAACAGCCTGGAGATCGCCAACCTGCTCCTGGAGAAGGCCCTCATCGCCACCACCCCTGGCATCGCCTTCGGGCCGGCGGGGGAGGGCCACGTGCGCTTCAGCATCGCCACCCGCATGGAAGATCTGGAGCGCACGGTGGAGCGGCTGGCCAGGGTTGTGCCGGAGCTCTAACATCCCCATCCACCTGACTGAAAGTGTCCTGACCTATGCACATCGCCTGGTACAACTACATCTTTGCCATTCTGGCCGGCATCCTGGCCGGCATCATCAACACCCTGGCCGGAAGCGGCTCCGCGGTGACCCTGCCCATGCTGGACCTGTTGGGGCTGTCCGCCCCGGTGGCCAATGCCACCAACCGGGTTGGGGTGCTCATCCAGAATATCGTGGGCATCGCCACCTTCCAGCGCAGCGGCCGCATGAACCTGAGCGGGGGCCTCTGGCTCACCATCCCGGCCATGTTGGGCTCGGTGGTGGGGGCCTACGTGGCGACCCTGCTGGACAAGGAGCAGATGGAGCTGGCCATCGGCGTGATGATGGTGATCGTCCTCATCACCATCTTCCTCAACCCCAGCAAATGGCTGCGCCAGCATTCGGAGGTGAAGGAGGGGCGGCCAGGGTGGGGCACCCTGGGGTTGTTTTTCCTCATCGGCATCTACGGTGGGTTCATCCAGGCGGGCGTGGGGGTCTTCCTGCTCACGGCCATGGTGCTGGGCGCGGGTTATAGCCTGGTCCACGCCAACGCCATCAAACTCATGATCGTGCTGGCCCTGACCGTGGTGGCCATGGTGGTCTTCATGCTGTCGCCGGTGCGCATCGACTGGGGGATTGGCCTGCTGATGGCCGTGGGGCAGAGCATCGGCGCCTGGGCAGCAGCCCGCTTTGCCGTGCGGGTGCCCAACGCCAACGTGTGGGTGCGCCGGCTGCTGATCGTGGTGGTGATCTACTCCATCCTCAAGTTCTTTGGCCTGTTGGACCTGTTGCTGGCCCAGCTTGGGTGACCCAAGAAAGGACCGTCGGGTTCACCCGACGGTCCTTGTTGCCCTGTCTCTTGTCCTGGGGGGGCAGGGGCCAGCGTAACAGGCCGGCATCCCTGCGCATCCACCTGCTTCCTGGGCTAGCCCATGGTCCAAACCCGCTGGGGCTCGATCTTGTAGATGACCCGGATCTCGGTCTCCGGAATGGGGCCGTAATCCTTCCCCGTGTATTTTTGGGAAAGCTTGTCGATGTGGGCCCGGGCGCCCTCCTCGGTGATTTCCACCACCCGCCCCTGGATGCCGAGGTATCGGTAGGGGTTGTCGGGGTCCTGGATGCTCAACGCCACCTGGGGATGGGCCCGCAGGTTGCGGTCCTTTTTGCGTCCCTTGGCGCTGTTGATCAGCACGTACTGGCCGTCGTAGTCCACCCAAACAGGGGTGACCTGGGGCATGCACTGGTCATCCACCGTAGCCACGTGGGCAAAAGCTCGCTTCTGCAGGATGTCTACGTGGGATTGGGGAATGGTTGCCATGGTTGCCTCCCTGGAATGATTGAATGCCATGATCGAGTGTGGTGATTGAGATGAGTTTTACTGGAATGAGACACTTTAGCATAGACCAGATCCTGCGATTCGCACAGGAAGATGGCTCCCATTTTCACCGATGCCTATCCCCAGAAAGTCCAACGTCATGAATGCGACCCCGGTACCCCGTCGCCTGCGCCTGCGCCTCACGGGCACCCTGTTTGCGGCCCAGAGCCTGAACACGGCCGCCCAGATTGCGCCCATCGTGCTGGTGCCCATCATTGCTGCGCAACTGGGAGGCAGCGATAGCCTGGCCGGGCTGCCCTCCACGGTGCTCCTGCTGGGCAGGGCGCTGGCCGCGTATCCCCTGGGCTGGCTGATGGATCGGCTGGGACGACGGCCGGGCCTGGCCCTGGGCTTCCTGCTGGGCGTCCTGGGAGCCCTGGTCAGCCTCTGGGCCATCGGCGTGGGATCCTTTGTGGGCTTTTGCCTGGGAGCCGGCCTCAGCGGCATGAGCCGGGGCGCCACCGAGCAGGCCCGCTTCGCCGCCGCGGAGGTGGAGCCGCCCGAGCGCCGGGCCAAGGCCATCGGCCTCATCGTCTTCGCCGGGACCGTGGGCGCGGTGGCCGGCCCGCTGCTGGCGCCGCCCTCCGTCCAGTGGGCCTCCCGCCTGGGTCTGGACCCCCAGACCGGCCCCTTTGCGGCCGCGGCTCTGTTGACCGGGCTGGCCTTTCTCCTCATTCTCCTGCTGTTGCGGCCTGATCCCATGCACCTGGGGCGCCTGTACCCCGGCGCCGACGCCGATGGGGCCGCTCCCTCGGGGGATGGGGCGGACAGCCGTGCCCCCTGGCGCACCATCCTCCGTCGGGACGGTGTACGCCTGGCCCTGGTGGCCATGGTGGTGGGCCAGCTGGTGATGACCCTGATCATGGTGATCACGCCCCTGCACATGAAGTACCACCACCACGGCACCGAAGCCATTTCCTGGGTGATCATGGCCCACACGTTGGGGATGTTTGGGCTTTCCGGGCTGACAGGCTGGCTGGTGGATCGCTTCGGAGCGGTGACCATGGTGGTGGCCGGCGCCGGCATCCTGGCCCTCTCAGGCGTGACGACACCCCTTTCGTCTGGCATGGCCTGGCTGGCCATGGCCCTCTTTCTGTTGGGGCTGGGCTGGAATTTCTGTTTCATCGCCGGTTCGTCCCTGCTTTCCGACTCCCTGGCCGTGGAGGAGCGGGGGCGGGTGCAGGGCCTGGCGGAGACGTTGGTGGCTGTGGCGTCGGGCCTGGGCAGCCTGGGCACCGGCCTCCTCTTCGCCTGGAGCGCCATGGTGGGCGTCAGCGTGTTGGGGACAGGCTTCTCCCTGCTGCTGATCGCCCTGGCCCTCTGGTGGGGGCGTTCCCGGCCGGCGCCCGCCGCCCAGCCCGGCCTGTAGCCTGTAGAGACGCACGTCCGTGCGTCCTACAGGCAGAGGAGGATACCCTGATGGAGTTCGAACAATTGCGCGCTTATCTGATGGCCAAAGCTGGGGCGACGGAGGAGCAGCCCTTCGGGCCGGATGTCCTGGTCTACAAGGTGATGGGCAAGATCTTTGCCCTGCTCTTCTGGCGGGAGGAGCCCCTGCGTCTGAACCTCAAGTGTGATCCACTGGAGGCGTTGGCCCTTCGCCAGCAGTATGCAGCCGTGCTGCCGGGTTATCACATGAACAAGCGCCACTGGAATACCCTGGTGCTGGACGGCACCCTTCCTGAAGCGGAAGTGTGGGGACAGATCGACCAGTCCTATGCCCTGGTGGTTCAGGGGCTTACCCGGGCCCAGCGGCGACAGTTGTAAATCCCGGCAGAAATTCGCCGGGCGTTTCCACCAGAGGGAATGTCGCCGAATTCCTGCCGTGGTATTTACGCCAGACTGGACCAGGATTCTGACGGGCGCGAGGAACTGCGGGGAAAGATGGCCCGGAAGGTGCTGCCCTGGCCCTGGCCTGGGCTGTGGGCAGAGACCCGTCCGCCGTGGGCTTCCACCAGGGCGCGGACGATGGCCAGACCCAGCCCGGTGCCGCCGCTGTCCCGGTCCCGGGCCTGGCTGGTACGGTAGAAGCGGTCGAAGACGTGGGGCAGATGGCCGGGCTCGATGCCGTCGCCTGTGTCCGCCACGGTGAGACTGGCCTCGTCCCCGGTGGCCTCCACCGTCACGGTGATGGTACCGCCGGCAGGAGTGTGGCGCAGGGCGTTGCTCAGCAGGTTCTGGCAGATCTGCATCAGCCGCGCCCCATCGCCGTTCACCATCACCGGATGGCCGGGCAGCCGGGTGTCCAGGTGGATCCCTTCCAGCTCGGCCACCGGCTCCAGCAGCTCCACCGCGGCCTGGACCACCTCGTTGAGGTCCACGGGCCGGCGGTCCAGGGGCAGTTGGCGGGCTTCCGCCTGGGCCAGCTCGTGGAGGTCGTTGACCAGCCGGCTGAGGTGGCGGGTCTGGTCATAGAGGCGGGCGACTTCGCTTTTGTCCAGGGTGTAGACATCGTCCAGGATGGCCCGCAGGTTGCTCTGGAGCACGGTCAGGGGCGTGCGCAGCTCGTGGGCCACGTCCGCCAGCAGGTTCTGGCGCTGGCGCTCGGCGCTCTCCAGCGCGGCGGCCATGGCGTTGAAAGATTGGGCCAGGGTACGCAGTTCCTGGCTGCCCCGCTCAGCCACCCGATAGGAGAAACGGCCGGTGCTGATGGCCTGGGTGCCCTCGGCCAGTTCTTCCAGTGGGGCCGTCAGCCGGCGACTCATCCACACCCCGGCGGCGATGCCCAGGGTGCTCCCCACCGCGATGGTGATGAGCAGGCCCCGATTGCGGTAATGCAAGAAGAGTGCCCGCCGGGCCTGGGCCTGTTCGGTGTCTGGCGGGGGGGGCGGTATGGCGGGGGCCGGCCGCAGCAGGTAGCCCAAAAAGGCCAGGCCCAGGCTGGCCAGGATGACCACGCCGCTAAAGGCCAGGCTGAACTGAAACCACAGGCGGTGGATGGGGAGTCGCTTCATGGCAGCTCGGCCAGCCGGTAGCCCACCCCGTAGACCGTCTGGATGTAGGTGGGGTGGCGAGAGTCGTCGCCGATCTTGCGGCGCAGATTCTTGATGTGGGTGTCCAGGGTGCGCTCGATGCTTTCGTAGTTGTAGCCCAGCGCCTTCTCGATGAGCTCCGTGCGGGTAAAGACGTAGCCTGGATTCTGCATGAGGGTCTGGAGCAGGCTGAACTCGGTGCGGGTGAGCTCCACGGGCTGCCCGCCCACCGTCACTTCCCGGCGGCCCGGGTCCATGCGCAGGTCGCCCACCTGCAGGACGGTGGGCGACGGGGCCGTGTTTGCGGTGCGGGCGTTCCGGCGCAGCAGGGCCCGCACCCGGGCCAGCACCTCCCGGGGGTTGAAGGGCTTGGTGATGTAGTCGTCCGCGCCCAACTCCAGCCCGATGATCTTGTCCGCATCCTCCACCCGGGCCGTCAGCATGATGATGGGCATGTTGGCCAGCACCCGGTCCCGGCGGATCAGGCGGGTGAGCTGCCAGCCATCCTGTTGGGGCAACATCAGGTCCAGCAGCAGGAGGTCCGGCTGCTGGCTGTGGAGGAGGTGCCAGGCCTGGGCGCCGTCGTAGGCCGCGTGGACCTGGTAGCCGGCCTGTTCCAGGTAGCCCCGTAACACCCGCACGATTTCCCGGTCGTCATCCACAATCAAAATTTGTTGTGCATTCATGGCCGTTCAGCGGATTTTCTCACGGCCCCCAGTCTACCATCTGCTCGCCGGTAAAGCTGTATTCCAGGGGCACGTCGATGGGCAAGGGACGCTGGTTGCTGCCGTCGGCCTCCATGACCCAGAGGCGCCAGGCGCCGGCGTTGTTCCCCTCGTCCCGGTTGCTCAGGAAAACGATGTGTTGCCCGTCCGGGCTCCAGGCCGGCGCCACATTGCTGGGCAGGGCATCCACCAGCACGGTGGCCGGGCGGGTCAGGGCCACCAGGTCGGCTCCGTCCGGATTGACGGAGAAGATCTCCCAGTGGCTGGCTTCCCGCCGCTGGAAGAGGATGCGCCCGCCGTTGGGCTGCCAGTCTGGATCTTGATAGTACTGGATGTGGATGTCAAAGGCAACCAGCTGGCTGGTTGCGGAGGGCGCATCCTGGGTGATCTGGATGCCCGAGTCGGACTCGTAGACAATGCCCGCCTGGTTCCAGTCTGGATTGCGGGCCGAGAGCAGGGACGGGATGTCCCGGTACTCCTGGCCGTTCACGTCCACCCGGCTGAGTACCCAGTTGCGCTGGGTCACCAGGGGGAAGTCGCTGAGGGCCTCGTCATCGGACAGGCAGATTCGCTCGTTGATCTGGCGGCAACGGTCCCCTTCCACGCCCCGGCTGAAGACGATGTAGCGTCCGTCCGGGCTCCAGCTGGGCGAGCGCAGACCGAAGCCGCTGACATAGATACGTCGCTCGTTCTGGCCGTCGATGTCGATGAGGTAGAGCCCGGCCTCACCTCCCTCCCGGGTGAAGGCCACCGTCTGCCCATCCGGGCTGATGGTCGGATCGATGCCGGTGGTCAGGGGCCACAGGGCACCGCTGGCAAAGTCGTAGACGTAGATCTGTTCGCCCAGCCGATTCTGGAAGACCAGCTTGCCGCTCAGCCCACCCGTGGCGGCCGATGTGCTGGCGGTTGATGGCGTTGCGGTTGGTGAGGCGGCCAATGTGGTGGCCTGACCTGACGAAGCCGCCGCCGAAATTGTGGCCGAAGTCGACGCCGTGCTCACCTGGGCGGAGACCGGCAGCCGTTCCCACGGCTGGCTCAGGGCCATGAACTCCCGGCTCACCCAGCCGAAGCCATCCGCCACGCTAGGCACCCCGAGCTGGATCCAGTCGCCGTCCGCATCCCGGGCCAGGGCCACGTAGACCTCGCCGGGATGGGCCTTGGCGATGATCGGATAGGTGAGGCCTGGGCCGGCCCGCACGTTCAGCCGGCTGTCGGTGAGGGTCACCGTGGCGGTGACCACCGGGGAAGCATCCGTTGCGGCGGGGACCGCTTCCGGCGTGGCGACCGGCGCTACCACGGTAGGCGTGGCGATCGGCGCGGTGCTGGTGACCACGGGGGCAGGGGGTTGGACAGTGGCGTCGGCGGTGGCCCCGTTTTCCGGCTGGGCCGGGTTGCCCGGCCGGGCCCGTCGGTTTCCGGCAGCCGGGCGATCCTCCTGGGTCGGCGTCGCTGCCAGGGTCCCATCTTCGTTGAAGACCGGCCACCCGGTCACACCGAAGGCGATCACGCCAGAGGTCGGCACCCAGCCGACCATGCCCTCCGAGGTCTGGACCCGGAGCCATTCTCCGTCCGCCGTGCGGCCCAGGCCGGAGAGCAGCGTACCCGCTTCCAGGGAGATCCCCTGGGGCTGGCCGGGGGTGTCTGCCAGGACGACGCCCTGGGCACCCGCCACCGCCACCCGGGCGCCCACGGTTCCGGACTCCCTGGTAGTTTCCTGGGGAGTGGGGCTTTGGCCCCAGAGCACCCCATACGGGGCCAGGGCCAACAGGGCGATCCACGGCAGGGCCAGGACCAGGCGTATCCTCCCGGTCCTCCCCTGCCGGGTCCGGCTCCATCGGCTTGGAACAGATTGATTCGTCATGAAAATTCCTCTTGCCTGCATGATGATATGATGGGCAATCTACAAGAAATCACCCCGATTGAACTACTGGCGGCCGCCGCCCAGCGCCCGCCCACCGCCGGGGATCGGGCCCCCTGGTCCGCCGAAGCGGAAGTTCGACTCCTGGTTGGTGAAGGAAGCGACTGAACCCACCACTTCGTCGCCCAGTTGGAGCTCATCGGACTGGACCACGGTCCATTCTCCCTGGACCCGGCCCGGCGTCACCTGCACCGGCAAGGTCTGGCCGTTCCGCACCACCAGGATCACCGGGGTGCCGTTCTGATTTTGAATGGCGTTGCTGGGCACCAGCCATTCGTTATCCTCGCTGGCGGTCTGGCTGGCCAGGGTGGCCACCGCGGTCATGCCGGGGCGCACCTGGTCCAGTGGACCCTCCAGGAGCTGGATGGTCACGGGGTAATTAACCACGCCGGAGGTGCTGTCGCTGGCCGGCGCAATGCGGGTGACCTGGCCGATGAACTGCTGGCCGATGAGGGCATCCACCTGAATTTCAGCCCGCTGGCCGATGCTCACCTGGGGGATGTCCACTTCAGCCACGTCGATGGTGAGCTGGAGCTGGGTGGTGTCGGCCATGGTCATGACCACGGCGCCCTGGGAGACCTGCTGGCCGGGCGTCACGTTCACCGAGAGGACGGTGCCATCCATGGGGGCGGTCACCTGGGCTTTGCCCAGGGCTTCGTAGGCCTCCTGCAGGTCGATCAGGGCCTGCTCCAGTGCAATCTCCGCCGCGCGCAGGTCGGTGGCCGAGGGGCCGGCCTTCAGGGTCTCCAGGTTGGCTTCGGCCTGGGCCACGGCGGCCTCGGCGCTGGCGATGTCGGCCGGCGTGGGCTGCTGGAGCAGCAGGTCCAGCGCGTGCTGCGCGTTGAGCACCGCGGCCAGCGCGTCCGCCCGTTCAGAGGCGGTGGCCGGCTCTGTGGCCTGGGCGTAGGCCGCGGCCGCGGCCTCGTAATCGATGGTGGCCTGTTGGAGGGTCGCTGCCTGGCTGGAGGCGGCCGCGTCGTTGCGCCAGGCCACCTGATCGTAGGCTCGCTGGGCTTCCTGGAGCGCGATCTCCTTCTTCTTTAAGTCAGCGCTGAGCTGGGTCAGCTCATACTCGCTGGGCCCGGCGATGAGCTCCTGGTAGCGGGCCTGGGCTGCAGCCAGTTCGTTGCGGGCTGCGTTGATCTCCTCCTGGGTGGGGCCGGCCAGCACCTGGGCCAGATTTTCCCGGGCCGAAGCCAGCTCCGCCTCCGCCACCGCGATATCCGCCGGGGTGACCTCGGAGCGGAGCTCCTCCAGTTGATTCTTTTGGGATTCCACGGCCAGTTCCGCCCGCCGGACGGCCCGTTCCAGCTCGGTGGTGTCCAGGGTCAGCAGCACGTCGCCGGCCGCGACCTGGTCGCCTACTTGCACCAGGATTCGCTTCACCCGGCCGCTGACTTCCATGGCCACGTCCACCGTTTCGATCAGCTCGATGTTGCCGGAAGCACTCACCTGCCCCAGGACGGTGTTGGCCGGCTGGATGCGCACAGTGCTGGCCGGGGCCGCCTGCTGGGCGTCGGCGCCGGTGGGCACGAACTGTCCCTGGCCAGTCTGGGCCACCTGGCCGGAGGCCGGGGTCGCCTCCTGGCCCCGCAGACTGGCCCCTGCCTGGGTATGGAAGAGGAAGTAGTAGCCGCCTGCAGCGAGCAGAGCTGCCACGAGCAGGCCAATCCAAATGCGCTTTCCTGTCATCGTTTCCCTTTCCTGATAAAGATAGAGTCAGTCCTTGACAAATGTGGCCCATGGGCGGAGGGCATATTCTCCCATGCGGTGTTGTTCCATCTGGGTCGGCATCTGAGCGCTTCCTGCACCCTCATGGCCCCGCGGGAGATGAACAATCGGCACGACCCGTAGGTCACGCATCCCTGCGTGACATGGGTTCCCGCCCCGTTGGGTGCGGATGTCCGGCCAGGAGACCGGACCTACCCATCTGCGTCCTTTTTTCAGGCCAGTGCTTCCTGCACCCTCATAGCCCCTCGGGAGATGAACAATCGGCACGATACGTAGGTCACGCATCCCTGCGTGACATGGGTTCCCGCCCCGTTGGGTGCGGATCTCCGGCCAGGAGACCGGACCTACCCATCTGCGTCCTTTTTTCAGGCCAGGATGCCGACTCCGCGTCGAAATCGTGAACGACCGAGCGTGGTTTCTACTCGAAGCGCAGGGCCTCGATGGGATCCAGCTGGGTCGCCCGCATGGCCGGGTACAGGCCGAAGACGAAGCCACAGGCCGAGCTGACGACCAGGGCCAGCACCAGATACTGGGGCAGGATTACCACCCGGAAGGTGGCTGCCGACATGTTGCTCACCAGGTACCCCACGCCGTAGCTCAGGCCGATGCCCAGGACGCCCCCCACCGAGGTGAGGACCAGGGCCTCGATGAGGAACTGGAGCAGGATGTCGCTGTCGTGGGCGCCCAGGGCCTTGCGCAGACCGATCTCCCGGGTCCGCTCGGTCACCGAGACCAGCATGATGTTCATGATGCCGATGCCACCTACCACCAGGCTGACGCTGCCGATGCTGCCCAGCAGCAGGGTCAGGGTTCCAGAGACGTCGCTGGCGATGCTCAGGAGGGTGGCCTGGTTGAAGATGGAGAAGTCGTTCTCCTCGTCGGCAGTCAGGCCGTGACGCAGGCGCAGGGTCATCTCGATGTCCGCCTGGGCCTCATCCAGCCGGTCCGCACTCACGGCCTGGATGCTGATGGACGAGACGGTGTATTCGCCCCGGTGGCGGGGGGCATTGAAGAGCCGTTTCTGGGCCACGCCGATGGGCACAAAGACCCGGTCGTCGTTGCTGCCGAAGCCGGTGCCGCCGGTGGCCTCTAGCACGCCCACCACCTGGAAGAGGTCGGTGTTGATGCGCACTGCCTGGCCCACGGGATCCGCGCCGCCGAAGAGGTCCTGAGCCACGTTGGCACCCAGGACCACCACCCGCTGCTGTTGCTCCACCTCCTCCGGCGAGAGAAACGCTCCCTCGGCCACCGTGAGATTGCGCACCGCGGCGTAATCGGCTGTGGTGCCCACCACATTGTTCTGGCTCTCCACGGTGCCCACCACCAGGGTGGCGTTGCCGGTGTACTCCGGCACCACCAGGGCCAGGTCCGGGTGCAGGGTGCGGTTGGACAGGGCTTCCACATCGCCCATGGTGAGGGTGGTGGAGCCACCGGCGTTGCGGTTGGTGGTGCCGTTGACGGTGAGAAGGTTGGTGCCGCCGCTCT
Source organism: Litorilinea aerophila (assembly GCF_006569185.2). NCBI lineage: Bacteria > Bacillati > Chloroflexota > Caldilineae > Caldilineales > Caldilineaceae > Litorilinea > Litorilinea aerophila. The sequence goes on from NZ_VIGC02000023.1 coordinate 54,122, forward strand.
CGATGCGCTCGGTGATGCTGGCCGCGGCGCCGGCGCCGATGCCCACGGTGGTCAGCACTGCGGCCACGCCGATGATGATGCCCAGCATGGTCAGGAGGGCCCGCAGCTTGTGGGCCAGGATGCTCTCCAGTGCCACGGCAAAGTACCTAAGCACCCGCATGGCGGCCCTCCTGTTCCAGGGGCAGGGGCTGCAGTCCGTCTTGGATGGGGACGGCCGTGGTGGGCATCTCCCGGAGCCCGGGGCCAGGCCGGTCGGAGACGATCTGACCGTCGTGGAGGGTGATGATGCGCCGGGCCTGGTTGGCCACGTTGATGTCGTGGGTGACCACGATGAGGGTGATGCCGTTCTCGTTGAGCTCCCGGAAGAGGGCCATCACCTCGGCGCCGGTTTGGGAATCCAGGGCGCCCGTTGGCTCGTCGGCCAGGACCAGGCTGGGGTTGTTGACCAGGGCCCGGGCAATGGCCACCCGCTGCTGTTGGCCGCCCGAGAGCTCGTCCGGGCGATGGTCGGCCCGGTCGGCCAGGCCCACCCGTTCCAGGGCGCGCATGGCCATCTCCCGGGCCTGGCGGGGCGGCACGCCGGCGTAGAAGAGGGGCAACTCCACCTGGCGCCGGGCCGGCGTGCGGGCCAGCAGGTTGAAGCGCTGGAAGACAAAGCCGATCTCCCGGTTGCGCAGGTCCGCCAGGCGGTTCTTGCTGAGCTGGCTCACCTCCGTGCCCCGGATCCGGTAGGTGCCGCTGGTGGGCCGATCCAGCAGGCCGATGAGGTTCATGAGGGTGCTCTTGCCCGAGCCGCTGGCTCCCATGATGGCCACATACTCGCCGGCCTCCACCCGGAAGGAGACGCCCCGCAGGGCGTGGACCTGGGTCTTGCCCATGACGTAGGTCTTGGTGATGTCCTGGATCTCCACCACAGGAACCGGGCCGGCGCTGTCCTGTTGCATCTGACTGCTCACGACGATTTCCCCTTAATCATGAGTCCACTGCTGAACGGAGAACGATAATAGAGTCCGCTCCCGGCGCCAGCCGGGACCGCTTTCACCGTCTATTTTCAGTGTATCGAGAAAATGTGGAGAAGTTCTGGAGAAAAGTTAAAGCAGATATTAGGGTCCGTGGACCCTGGGGGAACAGACCGTCGGGGCAAGGGAAACGTCCCCCTGCCCCGACCGATCCCAAAGGGGGGATCCGCCCGTCAGGCGTAGGCTTCCAGGGGCGGACAGGTGCAGACCAGGTGCCGGTCGCCGTAGACGTTGTCGATGCGGGCCACTGGGGGCCAAAATTTGGCCTCCCGCACCCAGGGCGCGGGGAAGGCGGCCTGCTCCCGGGAGTAGCGGTGGTTCCAGACATCGGCCGCCACCATCTGGGCCGTGTGGGGCGCGCCCTTCAGCGGGTTGTCCTCCGGGTCCATCTCTCCCCGCTCAATGGCCCGGATCTCCTCGCGAATGGCGATCATGGCGTCGCAGAAGCGATCCAGCTCCTCCTTCGACTCACTCTCGGTGGGCTCGATCATCAGCGTACCCGGCACCGGGAAGGACATGGTCGGCGCATGGAAGCCGAAATCCATCAGGCGCTTGGCGATGTCCTCCACTTCCACGCCCACGGCCTTCAGCGGCCGTACGTCGATGATGCATTCGTGGGCCACCCGCCCCTGGGCCCCTTTGTAGAGGACCGGGTAGTGGGGCTCCAGGCGGGCGGCGATGTAGTTGGCGTTGAGGATAGCGATTTTGGTGGCGGCGGTCAGGCCGGCTGCGCCCATCATGGCGATGTAGGCGTAGGAGATGGGCAGGATGCTGGGGCTGCCCCACGGCGCGGCCGAGACTGCGCCCACGCTCTCTGCGCCGCCCACGCCGGGCACCACCGGGCTGTTGGGCAGGAAGGGCGCCAGGTGCGCCGCCACACAGATGGGGCCCATCCCCGGGCCGCCTCCGCCATGGGGGATGCAGAAGGTCTTGTGCAAATTCAGGTGACAGACATCCGCGCCCATGTCCCCGGGGCGGCAGAGGCCCACCTGGGCGTTCATGTTGGCGCCGTCCATGTAGACCTGGCCGCCGTGCTGGTGGACGATGCGGCAGAGCTCCACGATACCCTCTTCGAAGACGCCGTGGGTGGAGGGGTAGGTGACCATGATGGCCGCCAGCTCCTGGCTGTGCTCCTCGGCCTTGGCCCGCAGGTCGTCCAGGTCCACGTTGCCGTTCTCGTCACAGCGCACCACCACCACGGTCATGCCGGCCATCACCGCGCTGGCCGGGTTGGTGCCGTGGGCCGAGGCAGGGATGAGGCAGATGTGGCGGTGGCCTTCGCCCCGGGCCTGGTGATAGGCCCGGATGAGCAACAGGCCGGCGTACTCGCCCTGGGAGCCCGCGTTGGGCTGGAGGGAGACGGCATCAAAACCGGTGATCTCGGCCAGCATGGCTTCCAGCCGGCGGAAGAGCTCGGCGTAGCCCTGGGCCTGTTCCCGGGGCACGAAGGGGTGCAGGTGCGCGAATTCCGGCCAGGTGATGGGCAGCATCTCAGTGGTCGCGTTGAGCTTCATGGTACAGGAGCCCAGGGGGATCATGGAATGGGCCAGGGAGATGTCCCGCCCCTGGAGCCGGAAGATGTAGCGCAGCATCTCCGTCTCGGAGTGGTAGCGGTGGAAGACCGGGTGGGTGAGGAAGTCGCTGGTGCGGGCCAGGGGCGCCGGGTAGGTCAGATCCGCCTCCGCGGCCAGGGCTTCCACATCGGCCTGGGCGCCGAAGATCTGAAGCAGGGCTTCCAGCTCCTCCGGCGTGGTGGCCTCGTCCAGGGAAAGGCCCACTGCACCGTCCGGGTAGGCCCGCAGGTTGATGCGCCGCTGGCGGGCCGCTTCCAGGATCGCTGCCTGGCTGCGGGGGCCGGCGGTGATCTTCAGCGTGTCGAAGACGGGGCCGTCGTTGAGGGTGTAGCCGGCCTGGCGCAGGGCCTGGGCCAGGACCGTGGTCAGAAGTTGCACCCGGCGGGCGATGGTGCGCAGGCCGTCTGGGCCGTGGTAGACCGCGTACATGGAGGCCATGATGGCCAGGAGCACCTGGGCCGTGCAGATGTTGCTGGTGGCCTTTTCCCGGCGGATGTGCTGCTCCCGGGTCTGGAGGGCCAGGCGGAAGGCGGGGGCGCCGTTGGCGTCCACCGAGACGCCCACCAGACGGCCGGGCATGAGGCGCTTGAGGGCGTCGGTGGTGGCCATGAAGGCGGCGTGGGGGCCGCCGTAGCCCATGGGCACGCCGAAGCGCTGGCTGCTGCCCACGGCGATGTCGGCGCCGAACTCGCCGGGTGGGCGCAGCAGGGTCAGGGCCAGCAGGTCGGTGGCCACCACCACCAGCGCGCCGGCCTGGTGGGCCCGCTCCACAAAGTTCGCGTAGTCTTCGATGTTGCCTTCAGTGTCCGGATATTGGAGCAAGGCGCCGAAGGTGGGCTGGCTGAAGTCGTAGCTTGCGGGATCGCCCACCACCACCTGGAAGCCGAAGGGTTCGGCCCGGGTCTGGACCACGGCGATGGTCTGGGGGTGGCATTTTTCGGAGACGAAGAAGGTGTTGGCGGTGGAGCGACGTTGGGCCCGCTTGCACATGGTCATGGCTTCGGCGGCCGCGGTCCCTTCGTCCAGCAGGGAGGCGTTGGCGATTTCCAGGCCGGTGAGGTCACAGACCATGGTCTGGAAGTTGAGGAGCGCCTCCAGGCGGCCCTGGGCGATTTCAGGCTGGTACGGGGTGTAGTGGGTGTACCAGCCCGGATTTTCCAGGATGTTGCGCTGGATCACCGGCGGGGTGATGCAGTCGTAGTAGCCCATGCCGATGAACGAGCGGAAGATCTGGTTTTGCGCGGCCAGCTCCCGCAGGTCGGCCAGGACCTGGCTTTCGGTGCGGGGGGGCGGCAGATCCAGGGGGCGCTGCAGGCGGATGTTGGCCGGCACGGCCTGGTCGATGAGCTCATCCAGGGAGGAGACGCCGATGGTGGCCAGCATCTCGGCCACGGCGGCCGGGGTGGGGCCCAGGTGGCGGCGTGGGAAGGTGTCCTGGGGTTGCAAGAGCGCCTGCCGGGCCTGGGGATCGGTGGTTGGGTCTGGGGGGGATGGGTCGAAAATGGCATCCAGCACGTTGGACAGGGTCATGATTCTACTCCCTCCTGTGTCACAAAACGGGGAACAAAAAACGGGCACTCCAAAAGGATGCCCGTCTGCTCTGTCGTCGACCTGAGAGATTGTCCTCACCTGATGAATTGCCCGAGTGAATGCCCGAGTGAATAGGTGAGAATTGCCCCGTCGGTGCTCCTGCCCAGGGGACAGGAGGCTTTCCAGAGTGGCTTATGCGCAACGATCCTTTTGCCTGAGAGTGTCACCGGCGTGGTGTGGCTGCCACGTCGGCTTGCACCTTCGGCGTCCTGGCAGAGCAGGCCCTCTCTCGCTGCGCCGTATCAGCCTGTGGATATTCGGTTGTCTGGTTTTCTATTATGCCATGGAGTGGAGCGGAATGCCAGATGCCCGCCCCTGCGGGAATGGGTGCCCCTTTCACCTGTCTGGGGTCAATCGGGGCGAAAAATTTTTCGTCCCTACATGCTGGCCAGCATAGCCGTCGCGGTCCCTTCATCCGCCTGGGTCTGAAGAAATCGGGCGGGCACGGGGCCGCCCCCTGGTCAACTGGCCAGGGGCAAGACCGGCCAGCCGGGCAGGGTCAGGTCTCCCCAGTTGCCTGACGCCAGGTGACCCATTCTCCGGTACAGTAAACATGCCGGGAGCATGCCTCCCCGGCGCCGGGCCGGTGCATCCGTGGATTCCAGCTTTGGAAAGGACGCGTATGGCTGCCAGACCGACTGCCAAACGTTCACCCCGCCGGGACGATGGCGGGGAGCATCCCAGCGGCGACCCCCGCTTCAAGTTGATCGACCGGACGTTGAAGCGCTTCCAGTATCAACAGGATGCCCTGATCGAGGTGTTGCACACTGCCCAGGAGGCTTTCGGCTTCCTGGAGGAGGATCTCCTGATCTATGTGGCCCGCCAGCTCAAGCTGCCCCTGAGTTGGGTCTACGGCGTGGCCACCTTTTACCATTTCTTTTCCCTGAAACCCCAGGGGGAGCACACCTGCATTGTCTGCATGGGGACGGCCTGTTACGTCAAGCGGGCGGCCGAGATCGTCGCCTCGCTGCAGGCGGAATTTGGGGTGGAGCCAGGCCAGACCACGCCCGACGGCAAACTCAGCGTCGCCACCGCCCGTTGTCTGGGCAGCTGTGGACTGGCGCCGGTGATTGTGGTGGATGGCGAAGTCCTGGGCCGGGAGACGCCGGAGACCACCCTCAGCCGGCTCAAGGCCCTGCTGGACACTTCTCAGCCGGAACCCATGGCCGGCTAATGGCCCACTGAAGGGAGGGTGCAAACCATGAATCGAGCCGACCTGGAGAACATGGCCCAACGGGAGCAGGAGCGACAGCAGGGTTTCCGCTGCCGGCTGCTCTGTTGTGCCAGCACACCCTGTCTGTCCTCCGGCGGCACCGCTGTGGCCGACGCGCTGCAGGATGAGATCGCCCGCCGGGAGTTGAACGCGGAGGTCCAGGTGGTTTCCACCGGCTGCATGGGGCCCTGCAGCCGCGGGCCGGTGGTTACCGTCCAGCGCCAGGGAGAGCCGGACCTCCTCTACGAAAATGTCACGCCGGATGCCGCCCGCCGCATCGTCCAACAACATGTGCAGGGCGGTGAGCCGGTCCAGGAGCATCTGCTGCCCCTGGACATCCCTTTCTTCACCAAACAACACAAGGTGGTCCTGTCCAACAGTGGGCTCATCGACCCGGAGCGGCTGGAGGACTACGTGGCTCGGGGCGGCTACTCGGCCCTGGCCTTTGCCCTGCGGGAGATGACGCCCGAAGAGGTGTGCGCCGAGATCATCCGCAGCGGCCTGCGGGGCCGGGGCGGCGCCGGTTATCCCACCGGCCTCAAGTGGGACCTGGTGCGCAAGGCGCCGGGCGCCCGCAAGTTTGTGGTGGCCAACGGAGACGAGGGCGATCCCGGCGCTTACATGGATCGCACCCTGATGGAGTCGGACCCCCACCGGGTGCTGGAGGGCATGGCCATCGCTGGCTATGCCGTGGGCGCGGAACAGGGCTACATCTACGTGCGGGGGGAATACCCCATCGCCGCCAAACGGCTGGAGCGGGCCATCCGCGCCGCCGAGCGCCGGGGGCTGCTGGGCAGCCGCATCCTGGACAGCAACTTCAACTTCCGCATCGACGTGCGCATCGGCGCGGGCGCCTTCGTCTGTGGCGAGGAGACCGCCCTCATGGCTTCCATCATGGGACGCCGCGGCCAGCCGGTGCCCCGGCCACCCTATCCCGCCCAGCGGGGTCTGTGGGGCATGCCTACCCTCATCAACAACGTGGAAACCCTGGGCAACGTGGCGCCCATCATCACCCACGGCGCGGACTGGTTCGCCGGCATTGGCACGGAAAAGAGCAAGGGCACCAAGATCTTCGCCCTGGCCGGCAAGGTGGCCACCACCGGCCTCATCGAAGTGCCCATGGGCATCACCCTGCGGGAGATCGTCTTCGACATCGGCGGCGGCATCCCCGACGGGGGCACTTTCAAAGCGGCCCAGACCGGCGGCCCCAGTGGCGGCTGCATCCCCGCCCAGTTCTTGGATACGCCCGTGGACTACGAGAGCCTGCGGGCCCTGGGTTCCATCATGGGCTCTGGCGGCCTGATCGTCATGGATGACCGCAGCTGCATGGTGGACGTGGCCAAATTTTTCATGGAATTCTGCATGGACGAGAGCTGCGGCAAGTGTGTGCCGTGCCGGGTGGGGACGGTGGAGATGTACGAACTGCTCCGCCGCATCACCGACGGCAGCGCCACCCCCGCGGACCTGGCCACCCTGGAAGAGCTCTGCGTCATGGTGCAGGAGACCAGCCTCTGTGGCCTGGGCCAATCGGCCCCCAATCCAGTCCTGAGTACCCTGCGCTACTTCCGGGACGAGTACGAGGCCCACATCCGCGAGCGGCGTTGCCCTGCCGGCGTCTGCAGCCTGGATCAGGTGCCCGTCCTGGAATGGCCTGACCGGCTCCACGCCCAGGCCCTGGCCGGGAACGGCTCCATCTCCGGGGAGGTGAACTGATGTCCGTCGTCACACTCACGGTCAACGATGAACTGGTCAGTGCCCAGGAGGGGCAATCCCTGCTGAGCTTGCTGGAAGAGCTGGGCATTCAGATCCCGACCCTCTGTCACCTGGAGGGCCTGAGTGAGCGGGGGGGCTGCCGCCTCTGCCTGGTGGAAGTGGAGGGGAGCAACCGGCTGCTGGCCTCCTGCGTCACGCCCGTGCAGGAGGGGATGGTGGTCCGCACCCACAGTGACCGGCTCCTCAAGTACCGCCGCATGATTCTGGAGCTGCTCTTCGCCGAGCGCAACCACGTCTGCGCGGTCTGTGTCATGAACGGCCACTGCGAGCTCCAGGACCAGGCGGTGAACCTGGGGATGGACCACGTACGCTATCCCTACCTGAACCCGGATCTGCCGGTGGATGCCAGCCACGAACGCTTCGTGCTGGATCACAACCGCTGCATCCTCTGCACCCGCTGTGTCCGGGTCTGCGACGAGATCGAGGGCGCCCACGTCTGGGATGTGATGGGACGGGGTGTGAACAGTCGCATCATCGCCGACCTGAACCAGCCCTGGGGAACCAGCCAGAGCTGCACCAGCTGTGGCAAGTGTGTCCAGGTCTGCCCCACCGGCGCCCTGACCACCCGGGGCGTCACCGTGGCGGAAATGGAAAAGCAACATGACTTCCTGCGCTGGATCCTGGATGGGCGCAACAAGAAGCAGTGGCACTATCCGGCCGGCGAGCAGTAGGGAGGAAAGGGCCATGGAACGCCAACAAGCTGAGAAAACGCCCCAGGAGCGCCCCGCCCAACGGGGCAAGGTACGCCTGGCCACGGCCTGGCTGGGCGGCTGCTCCGGCTGTCACATGAGCTTTCTGGACCTGGACGAGAAGCTGATCGAGCTGGCCGAGCAGGTGGAGCTGGTCTACAGCCCCATCGCCGACGCCAAGGAGTTTCCCGCCGACGTGGACGTGACCCTGGTGGAGGGCGCGGTGGCCAACGTGGACCACCTGTTGCTGGCCCGGGAGATCCGGGCCAACAGCCGGATCGTGGTCAGCTTCGGCGACTGCGCCGTGACCGGCAACGTCACCAGCCTGCGCAATCGCCTGGCAGTGGACGACCTCCTCACCCAGGTGTACCGGGAAGGGCCGGGGCGGGCCCCCACCGGCGGCGAGCCGGACGGGGTCATGCCGGCCCTGCTGCCCAAGGTCCTGCCCCTGCACCAGGTGATCCCGGTGGATGCCTACGTGCCGGGCTGCCCGCCAGATCCGGACCGGATCTGGGCGGCGGTGACCGCGCTGCTGGCCGGGCAGCCGGTGGAGCTTCCGCCGGAGATGCGTCGCTTTGGCTAACATGAGCAATCAGGATTGGGGGGCACCATGCCACGCACCGTCACCATCGATCCGGTGACCCGGATCGAAGGCCATGCGAAAATTACCATTCACCTGGACGACGCCGGCCAGGTGGCCGACGCCCGCTTTCACGTCACCGAATTTCGCGGCTTCGAGAAATTCTGCGAGGGGCGCACCTTCTGGGAGATGCCGGGCATCACCGCGCGCATCTGCGGCATCTGCCCTGTCAGCCACCTGATGGCCTCGGCCAAGGCCGGCGATGCCATCCTGGGCGTTCGCATCCCGCCCACGGCGGAAAAGTTGCGCCGGCTGATGAACTGGGCCCAGATCGTCCAGAGCCACGCGCTGAGTTTCTTTCACCTGAGCGGGCCGGACCTGCTCCTGGGGATGGAAAGCGATCCCGGCCAGCGGAACCTCATGGGGCTCATCGCCCGCCACCCGGACATCGCCCGCAACGGCATCCGGCTGCGCCATTTCGGCCAGGAGGTGATCCGCATCCTGGGGGGACGCAGCGTCCACCCGGCCTGGACAGTGCCAGGCGGCGTGCGGGAGCCCCTGAGCCCGGAAAACCGGGCCCGGATCCAGGAGATGCTGCCGGAGGCCCTGGCGATTGTGGAGCAGGCCCTGGAGCTGTACCAGCGCCTGCTGCCCCAGTTCTCCGAGGAGGTGACCGTCTACGGGGACTTCCCCAGCCTCTTCCTGGGCCTGGTGACGCCTGCGGGTGGGCTGGAGCACTACGACGGCCTGCTGCGGGTGATGGACGGCGACGGCCGGATCCTGGAAGAGGGCCTGCCGCCTGCCCGCTATCGGGAGATCATCGGCGAGGCGGTGGAGCCGTGGAGCTACCTGAAGTTCCCCTTCTACAGGCCCAGGGCCCAGGAGAAGGGCGGCCGCTACCAGGAGGGCATGTATCGGGTGGGGCCCCTGGCCCGCCTCAATATCTGTGACTTTGCCGGCACGCCCCGGGCCGACGAGTACCTGCAGGCCTTCCGCCAGCTCGCGCCCCAGGGCAAGCCGGTGACGGGCAGCTTCCATTACCACTATGCCCGCCTGATCGAGATCCTCTTCTCCCTGGAGAAGATCCAGGAGACCCTGGCCGATCCGGAGATCACCGACAGCCACGTGCGCAGCAAGGCCGACGTGAACCAGCTGGTGGGGGTGGGCGTCAGCGAGGCGCCCCGTGGGACCCTCTTCCACGAGTACCATGTGAACGAGGACGGGGTGCTCCAGCGGGTGAATCTGATCATCGCCACGGGGCAGAACAACCTGGCCATGAATCAGACCATCGCCCAGATCGCCCGCCACTATGTGGACGGCCCGTCGTTGCGGCAGGGCATCCTCAACCGGCTGGAACATGGCATCCGGCTCTTCGATCCCTGCCTGAGCTGTTCGACCCACGCCCTGGGGCAGATGCCCCTTCAGGTGCAGCTGATGGGGCCGGACGGTACGTTGCTGGATGAGCTGACCCGAGCGTGACAGAGCAACGGACGCCCCCAGCAGTTAGTGCTGCGCCGTACCTGTTGATCCTGGGATATGGCAACACCCTGCGCCGGGATGACGGGGCAGGGTGTTTTCTGGCTCAGGCCCTGGCCCGCTGTTGGCAGGCCCGGGGCCTACCCGTGCGCCTGGAAACTGGCCATCAGCTGGTGCCAGAGATGGCCCTGGAGATCGCCGCGCCGGCGGTGGCCGCGGTCCTCTTCGTGGATGCAGCGAAGGGTCTATCCACCTGGCGGCTACAGCCGGTGTGCCTGGAATCCTCCATGGAGGGCGGGGGGCATACTTTGTCGCCGGCGGGCCTTTTGGCCCACGCCCGGCTCTTCCGCAATGAGCTGCCTCCTGCCTGGCTGCTGACCATCCCCGGCAGGGATTTCGGCCACGGCGAGGGGTTGGATAGCCATACCCGGCTGATCTTGCGGGATGTGCTCGAACATGCCCTGCCTCTGTGGCAACGGATTGCCGGCAGTACCAACGGTCGTCTTTCCCTGGCTTCTCAGGCTTCTGGCGGGGTTGCTTTTGGCGGAGGGATGGAGTAGACTGAGCAACGCATGTCCTACGTCCTTGCGGTATCCCTCTGGCGCAGAGAAAGATCAGGAAATCCCGGCAGAGATTCGCCGATAGTTGCCACCAGAGGGAGTGCGCCCAGAGGGACACCCGGAATTTCTGCCGTGGCATTTACGCCAGACCATACCAGGGGAGTTCAGAGAAAACTCTGCGGGCTCTGCGTCTCTGTGGTGTCCTTGCAATGGTGTCCTTGCAATGAAGACAGACGATGAAACCGATGACCCAGGGAATCACCCTACCCGAGCGAGCCGGCACAGTCATGGGCCCAGTACCCGCCTTCCGGCGCCCCTGGCTTTGGGCCAGCCTGCTCGCCTTGCCCATCTTGGGCCTGCTGGCCTTCGTGATCTTCCAACCCATCCAGGTGCTGCCCCGGATTGCCCTGGCGCCGGGCTACGCCTTTGTGGACCAGAATGGCCAGCGGCTCACCAGCGAGGATCTGCGGGGCCGCCTGGCCCTCTACACCTTCACCTATACCGGCTGCCTGGCTCCGTGCCCGGATCCCGGCGTGGCCCTGGCCCGGCTCCAGCAGGAACTGGCCGACCTGGACACAGGGTCGCTTCCCCTCTCCTTTGTGACCATCTCCTTCGACCCGGACCGGGATGATCCGGCCGCGCTGCGGCGCTATGGGGCGCAGCTGGGCATGGATCCCGCCCGCTGGCATGGAGTCACCGGCCAGGAGCCATTCCTCAAGCAGGTGATCGGCGGCGGATTTGGCGTCTACTACCAGCGCCAGGACGACGGATCCTTCCAGTTCGATCCCACCTTCGTCCTGGTGGACGGCTGGGGCATCATCCGGGCCCGCTACCGCACCGCCACGCCGGATGTGGAGCGCCTGCGCCGGGACATCGGCCTGGTTGTGCGGGAGGTGGAGAACAGCCGGGGGATCCAGCGCTACGCCTATGAAGCTGCCCACCTGTTCCTCTGCTATCCCAAATGAGTGTTGCGTCTACTGTAGTAAATCCCGGCAGAAATTCGCCGATGGTTTCCACCAGAGGTCGTGCGTCCAGAGGGCACCCGGAATTTCTGCCGTGGTATTTATGCCAGACTGTAGTAGGAGGTTTGTTACGTTCCATGGAAACGACCGTTCCTTCGCAGGAAGGCCAGGCCACCCAGCGCATTGCTCGTCGCCCCTGGCGCCATCCCCTGGTGCTGGGCCTGGCCGTGATGTTGGTTGTGGCCGTGGGCCTGCTGCTGGTCCTGCGCCTGCGGCCGCCGGAGCTTCACGGCGTGCTCATCCAGTCGCCCCAACAGGCGGACGACTTCACCCTCACCGCCATGACCGGGGAGCCGGTCAGCCTGAGCGACTTCCGGGGCCGGTATGTCCTGCTCTACTTCGGCTATACCTTCTGCCCGGATGTCTGCCCCACCACGCTGAACGACCTGGCTGCCATGGCTGACATCCTGGGCGAGCGGAAGATGGAGCAGGTGCAGGTGCTCTTCGTCAGCGTGGATCCGGCGCGGGACACCCCTGAGCACCTGGCCAGCTACCTGCCCCATTTCAACCCATCCTTCCTGGGCCTCACCGGCCCCGAGGCCCAGATCCAGCAGGTGGCCAGCCAATTCGGCATCTACTTCGAGCGCCGGGGCGAGCCCGGCACGGCTTACACCGTGGACCACACCAGCGTGGTCATCGCGGTGGATCCGGAGGGCTATGTGCGCATGATCTTCCCCTACGGCACCACAGCCGAGGAGATGGCGGCGGACATGAGCTACCTGTTGCGGCGATTTTAAACCCGGGACACATGCCTCTCCCACCGGTCCTTCCGCTCTGCGGGGGGGAGGGGGGAGGAATCGTCTGTTTTTGTGGTGTGCTGCGCCGCAGCACCCACAAAAACTCCATCATGCTTGTGCTCCCAGCGAGGGAAAGGGGTAGGGGGATGGGGTGGAACAGTTGTATGTAGGTCACGCATCCTTGCGTGACAGAGGTGCAGGGACCCCTGTCCGGCCAGGAGGCCGGATCTACGGTAAGATGGGTGAACGGACACCACTAGAAAAGAAATAACACAGAAACGAAACAAGGAGAGCGTGTCATGAAAGATCCAGACACACCGAAGGGGACCATCGCCTTGTTGGCGGTCTATGTCCTGATCATCATTGCCCTGTGGGGCAGCGTCTACCTGACCATGATTTCGCGAGGGACGACCCAATGAGTGAACAACCGATGGAAAGCCAGAGCCAACATGAACCCACCCACGGCCCGGCACCGGAGGCCGGGGGGACGCCTGCCGAGGCGCTTCACGTGGATCGTTTCGAAGGGGCCTGGATCCGCATCTCCGTGGTGATCCTGGCCGTCTTCCTGCTGGCGGTGCTTGCCTCCGGCTTTGCCATGGGCGTCCAGGTGCCGGGTGTCTACCAGCGCATCGACCCCAGAACCCTGTACGACCCGGGCAGCCCCTTTGCCAACCCGGGGCTGCGGGAGCTGGCGCCAGGCAAATATGAGCTCTATCTGCGCGCCCAGATCTGGCAGTTCGCACCCAACGAGATCCACATTCCGGCCGGTTCCGAGGTGACCTTCTACGTGACCAGCCAGGACGTGCAGCACGGTTTCAAAATCATGGAGACCAACGTCAACATGATGGTCCTGCCCGGTCAGATTTCCACCTTGAAGACCCGGTTTGATACGCCGGGCACCTATGAATTTGTCTGCCACGAATATTGTGGCCAGCTTCATCACACCATGTTTGGCCGGATCATCGTGGAAGCGCCAACCCAAGAGAGCACAGCCCAGGCCCGGTAGCCGGGCTTCCGTTCCCTGACCCGTTGCACAAGAGGAGAATCGACCATGTCTGTACAAGCCATGCCCGCTGCGCCCGCCCAATCAACACCGGCGCCCGTGCCCCTGACCGACGCCGACCTCAAGCTCGTGGATCGGCTGACGGGTTGGAACATCGGCATCGGCATCGGCGCCCTGACCATCGGCCTGCTGTTGGGCGTGCTCCAGGGCCTGGAACATGCGGGACTGAACCTCTACACCTACCTGCAGCCGGTGATCAAGACCTACTACCAGGGGCTGACCATTCACGGTGTGCTCAATGCGCTGGTCTGGACCACCTTTTTCATCTGCGGATTCTTTACCTTTGTGGTGGTGCGTAGCCTTCAGCGGCCCCTGCGCTACCCCTGGATCAACGTGTTGGCCCTGGTCCTGATGGTGGTCGGCCTGCTGATGGCCGCCTATCCCCTGCTGGCCAACTTGGCCTCGGTCCTCTACACCTTCTACCCACCCATGCTGGCCGACTGGACCTTCTACGTGGGCCTGACCCTGGTGGTGGTGGGCTCGTGGACCGTGGGCTACGGCCTCTATTTCACCTACGGCGCCTGGCGCAAGGAGAACCCCGGCGTGCGGACGCCCTTCCTGGCCCTGGGCGCGCTGATCACCATGGTCATGTGGCAGCTGGCCACCCTGGGCGTCGCTGCGGAGATCCTCTTCCTGCTCCTGCCGGCGGCCTTTGGCTGGACCGACGGCACCGACCCGCTGCTGGCCCGCTCCCTCTTCTGGTACTTCGGCCATCCCCTGGTCTACTTCTGGCTCCTGCCGGCCTACCTCTCCTGGTACGGCATGTTGCCCGCCCAGACGGACGGCAAGATGTTCAGCGAGCCCCTGGCCCGCTTCGTCTTCTGGCTCTTCCTGGTGCTCTCGGTGCCGGTGGGCTTCCACCACCAGTACACCGACCCGGGCATTCCCCAGGGCTGGAAGTTCCTCCACACCATCCTGACCCTGGGCGTGGCCTTCCCCAGCCTGATCACTGCCTTCACTGTGGTGGCCTCCCTGGAGCTGGGCGCGCGCAAGCGGGGCGGCAAGGGCTGGTTCGGCTGGATCCGGAAGCTGAACTGGGGCGATCCTTCCTACGCGGCCCAGAACCTGGCCATGATCCTCTTCGCCTTCGGTGGCATCAGCGGCATCACCAACGCCTCCTACGACATGAACCTGGTGGTCCACAACACCGCCTGGGTGCCCGGCCACTTCCACCTGACCGTGGGCTCGGCCACCACCCTGACCTTCTTCGGCATTTGCTACTGGCTGGTGCCCAAGCTCACAGGCCACAAGCTTTTCACCCCCTGGCTGGCCCGGGCCCAGGCCTGGACCTGGTTCTTCGGTATGCTCTTCTTCGCCAATGCCTACCACCTGATGGGGCTGCGGTTTGGCGTGCCCCGGCGCACCATGCTGGGCGATGCCCCCTACGCCTCCGCCGCCTGGACACCCTACCTGCTGGAATCGGTCTTGGGCGTGGGGCTGTTGACCATCAGCGCCACCCTCTTCTTCCTGGTCATCTTCGCCACGGTGCTCCTGCCCCGCAAGCTGGACGCGCCCGTGGAAATGCCGGTGGCCGAGCCCCTGGATCCCAAACCGGCGCCGGCCTGGCTGGATACCTGGTGGCCGTGGCTCAACGGCGCCATCGCCCTGATCCTGCTCAGCTACGGACCCATCCTGTACCAGCTCATCCGGGATGCCCAGTGGATCCCCATCGCACCCCGAGTCTGGTAGGCGTCTGGCAGGCGTCGCCTGACCCGTCTCCCCTCTTCTGGATGTCGCCCGGTACCCCTGGCCAGCTGGCCAGGAGGGAAACCCACCGGCTGACCAGTGCCCAATCTCTCCAGATGCCCGGCGCATCTGGAGAGATTTTTCTTTAGACTGGGGCACGAACCCTGTTGCGCGATCCAGGCCTGTCTCCCAGGCAGGTCTGTTTGGGTGTCTCCCTTTGTGGGGAGACCTCTGGCAGCCGTGATCCGTTCTCAAGACGGTGCATATCAAGGAGAGGTCCGATGGCGACAGCTGTAGCAGAACGACAGACTGGTGCAGAAGCGGCTGGCACCCAGGCCGGCAAAAAATGGGTCTACATGTTCTCGGAGTTGGACGAGGTCGAGGCGTACCTGCAGCCCAAGAGCTGGGACGACGTGAAGGCGCTCCTGGGCGGCAAGGGCGCCAACCTGTTCGAGATGACCCGGCTGGGCATCCCCGTGCCGCCGGGCTTCACCGTCACCACCGAGGCCTGCAACGCCTACCTGGCCCACGACCACAAGTTTCCGCCGGGCATGTGGGAGCAGGAAGTGGAGGCCATGCATCGCCTGGAGGAAGTGACGGGCAAACGGTTCGGCGATCCCAGCAACCCCCTCTTCGTCTCCTGTCGGTCCGGCGCCAAATTCTCCATGCCGGGCATGATGGACACGGTGCTGAACATTGGCCTCAATGACGAGACGGCCCAGGGCATGATCGAGCTGACCCAGGATCCCCGCTTCGTCTACGACTCCTACCGCCGCCTGGTCCAGATGTTCGGCGCGGTGGTGCTGGGCGTGCCCGATGAACCCTTCGAAGAGGTCATCGCGGAAGTCAAAAAGGAGCGGGGTGTCCGCCTGGACATCGAGCTGACGGCCGAGGAATGGCAGCGCATCACCGAGCGCTTCAAGGGGCTGGTGGTGGCCTTCGCTGGCCGGGAATTCCCCCAGGACCCCTACGAGCAGTTGGAGCTGGCCACCCGGGCCGTCTTCAACAGCTGGTTCGGCAAGCGTGCGGTGGACTACCGCAACGCCACCGGCATCAGCCACGATCTGGGCACCGCAGTGAACATCCAGATGGTGGTCTTCGGCAACATGGGGGAGAACAGCGGCACCGGCGTCGCCTTCACCCGCAACCCCATCACCGGCGCCAAGGAGCTTTACGGCGACTACCTGATCAACGCCCAGGGCGAGGATGTGGTAGCCGGCATCCGTACCCCCCAGCCCATCAGCCAGCTCCAGCAGGAGATGCCCGAGGTCTACCAGCAGTTCCTGGAGATCGTGGAAAAGCTGGAACGCCACTTCCGGGACATGCAGGATGTGGAGTTCACCATCGAGCGGGGCAAGCTCTGGATGCTCCAGACCCGGGATGGCAAGCGTACAGCCCGGGCCGCCATCAAGATCGCGGTGGACATGGCCAACGAGGGGCTGATCACCCGGGAAGAGGCGCTCCTGCGGGTCCAGCCCAACCAGGTGGACATGCTGCTGCACCCCCAGTTCAGCGCCGAGGTGAAGCAGCAGGCGGCTGCAGAGGGGCGCCTGCTGGTAGAGAAGGCCGTCAACGCCAGCCCCGGCGCGGCCGTGGGCCTGGCCGTCTTCGATGCGGACACGGCCGAAAAGTGGGGCCGGGAAGGCAAGCCGGTCATCATGATTCGGCCGGAGACCAAGCCCGATGATGTCCACGGCATGATCGCGGCCCAGGGGATCCTGACCAGCCGGGGTGGCGCCACCAGCCACGCCGCGGTGGTGGCCCGCCAGTTCGGCAAGCCCGCCGTCTGCGGCGCCGAATCCCTCCAGATCAACGTGGAGCAGCGCCTCTTCGTGGTCCAGACCGAAACCGCCACCGTGGAGGTCCGGGAGGGCGACTGGCTGAGCATCGACGGCGGCACCGGCGAGGTCTTCCTGGGCAAGCTGGAGACCCAGGAGCCGGACTTCGAGCGGGAGGTGGAGCTGAACACCCTCCTGGGCTGGGCTGACGAGATCCGCAAGCTGGGCGTCTGGGCCAATGCCGACTACCCCAAAGACGCGGAGCGGGCCCGCCGCTACGGCGCCGAGGGCATCGGCCTCTGCCGCACCGAGCACATGTTCTTCGAAGAGGAGCGGCTGCCCATCGTCCAGGAGATGATCATGGCCCGCAGCAAGGCCCGGCGCATCGCCGCGCTGGAGAAGCTGCTGCCCATGCAGCGGGCTGATTTCGAGGGCATCTTCCGGGCCATGGACGGCCAGCCGGTGATCATCCGCCTGCTGGATCCGCCCCTGCACGAGTTCCTGCCCTCCTACGACCAGCTGGTGCAGGATCTGGCCGACCTGAAGGTGCGCCTGCAACACTACCACACCCTGAGCGAGATCGACCAGGCCCTGGCCGAAGTACGCCAGAAGGAGGACATCCTCAGCCGGGTGGAGGCCCTGCGGGAGGCCAACCCCATGCTGGGCCTGCGGGGTGACCGGCTGGGCGTGGTCATGCCCGAGATCACCGAAATGCAGGTGCGGGCCATCCTGGAGGCGGCCGTCCGGGTCAAGCGGGAAGGCGTGGATGTCCACCCGGAGATCATGATCCCCCTGGCCGGCCACGTCAACGAGCTGAAGCGCATGCGGGAGATCGTGGAGTCGGTGGCCAAGGAGGTCTTTGGGGAGATGGGCAACTCGGTGAGCTACAAGTTCGGCACCATGATCGAGGTGCCCCGGGCCGCCCTGACCGCGGACGAAATGGCCAGCGAGGCCGAGTTCTTCAGCTTCGGCACCAACGACCTGACCCAGACCACCTTTGGCATCAGCCGGGACGACGCCGAGGCCAAGTTCCTGATCCAGTACGTGGAGGAGGGCATCCTGCCCCACAACCCGTTCCAGCAGCTGGATCGCTCGGGCGTGGGCAAGCTGATCCAGATGGCCGTGAACATGGGCCGCCAGGCCCGCCCCGACCTCCACGTGGGCATCTGCGGCGAACATGGCGGCGACCCGGACAGCATCGAGTTCTGTCACCTGATCGGCCTGGACTACGTGAGCTGCAGCCCCTTCCGGGTTCCCATCGCCCGGCTGGCCGCTGCCCAGGCCGCCATCAAAAATGGTCAATCCCAGGCCGGGGAATGAATCCGGCGTGAATCCGGCCATTGAGTTGTAACAACGTCCCGGGGTTTTCTGCCCCGGGACGTTGTCTTGTGGTGCGCAGGTCACGCATCCCTGTGTGGCAGGGGCGCCTGGGGTGCGGGGACGCTTGTCCGGCCGGGAGACCGGACCTGCGGTCTGGTGCGTACCAGGTTATTTTCCATGTTGACGTCGGGGCGTTTCCATGGCAGAGTGAGGGAGCCGTATCGCCCACTTGCTGGAGACAGGGATGACCGCCGTCATTATCGCCCGACAGTTGAGCCGCCGCTTCGGCCACACCCTGGCCGTGGATGCCCTGACTCTGGACGTCCGGCAAGGCGAAATTTTTGGCTTCCTCGGCCACAACGGCGCGGGAAAGACCACCACCGTGCGCCTGTTGAACGGCCTGCTGCCTCCCAGCGCGGGCCAGGTGAAGGTGTTGGGCCTGGACCCCGTGGCCGAGGGGCCGGCCCTGCGCCGCCACACGGGCGTCCTCACCGAGACCACCTCCCTGGACGAACGCCTGAGCGCCTGGGACAACCTGACCATCTACGCGGATCTCTATGCCGTGCCCCGGCGCCAGGTTCGGGCGCGGGTGGAAGAGCTGCTGGCCACCTTTGGCCTGGCCGGCCGGGAGCATGAACGGGTGGGCAGCTTTAGCAAGGGTATGAAGCAGCGGCTGGCCCTGGCCCGGGCCCTGCTCCACCGGCCGGAGCTCCTCTTCCTGGACGAGCCGGCCGCCGGCCTGGATCCGGTGGCCACCCGCCAGCTCCACGAGTTGGTCCTCCACTTGAGCCGGGCGGAAGGGTGCACCGTCTTCCTCTGCACCCACAACCTGGCCGAAGCCCAGAAGCTCTGTGACCGGGTGGCAGTCCTGCGGCAGGGACGGCTGCTGGCCCTGGGGACGCCGACCGAACTGGCGCGCCAGGTGGTGCGTGGCCAGCGCCTGGAGATCGAAACCGAGGCGGAGGCCCTGCCCACGGCCCTGGCCGTCCTGCAGGGGCTGCCCTACGTGGCCGAGATCCACCACAACGGCGACGTGTTGCAGCTGGCCGGCGTGGAGCGGGAGTCGGTGCCCGGGCTGGTGGCCAGCCTGACCCGGGAGCAGGTGCCCATCTATCGCATCATGTACCAGGAGCCTACCCTGGAGGACGTCTACTTCGCCCTCCACGATGAGGCCCATGGGGCATCGGAGGAGTCGCCATGAACTGGCGTGCCATCTGGGCCATTGTCCGCAAAGACCTGAAAATTGTCCGCCAGAGCAAAGGGGTGATCATCCCCCTGACCGTGGTGCCGTTGATCCTGATGGTGCTGGTGCCGGCCCTGGCGGCCTCCCTGCCCTGGCTGGCCCAGATTCCGGGCAATGAGCAGGCCTTGCGCATGGAGCGCTACATCCAACAGATGCCTGACAATTTGCGGGTGCCGCTGCTGGCCTACAATGAAACCCAGCGGGCGGTGGTCTTGCTGGTGGTCTACTATCTGGCGCCCATGTACCTGGTGTTACCCTTGATGGTGGCCAGCGTGGTGGCGGCCGACAGCTTTGCCGGCGAAAAGGAGCGCAAGACCCTGGAGGCCTTGCTCTATACGCCCACCACCGACCGGGAGCTCTTCGTGGCCAAGCTCTTGGCCGCCTGGATTCCGGCGGTGGCCATCGCCTGGATCGGGTTCGCCCTCTACAGCGTGGTGGTCAACTGGGCTGCCTGGCCCGCCATGCAGCAGATCTTTTTCCCCAACGCCATGTGGTGGGTGCTGGCCCTCTGGGTGGCGCCGGCCGTGGCCGGGATGGGCCTGGGCTTTACCGTCATGATCTCGGTGCAGGTGGAGACCTTTCAGGAGGCATACCAGTTGGGTGGCGTGATCGTCATCCCCATCATCGGCCTGATCGTGGGACAGGCCGCCGGCCTCCTCTATTTCAGCCCCATCCCAGTTTTCATCCTGGGCATCGCCTTTTGGACCATCGACGCGGGGTTGATCTGGTTTGGCGGCCGCTCGTTCCAGCGCAGCGAACTGGCCCAGCAGATTTAAGCCCAAGGCTGAGCAGTTACATGGAAAGATAGCATAGCAAATTCCGGCAGAAATTCGCCGATCGTATCCACCGGAGATAGCGCGCTCAGAGGACACCCGGAATTTCTGCCGTGGTATTTACGCCGGACTGTAATAGCAATGTCAACGGGGAGGTAGCCGTGCACATGGTTATGTGTGTTCTGGATGACCCGGATCAACTGGATCCGGTCCTGGATGCCTGGCACGCCCTGGGCGTCGGCGGGGTGACCATCGTGGAGAGCAGCGGCCTCCATCGTCGCCGGGTGCAGGTGCTGGGCGCCCGCTACACCTTCGGCTTTCCCGTCCTGGCCGAGCGCATTCAGCAGGGCCACTACACCCTCTTCACCGTGGTGCCCGACCTGGAGACGGTGCGTCACTGTCTGCGGGCCGTGGAGCAGATCGTGGGGGATCTGGAGGCCCCCAACACAGGCATCCTGGCGGCGTGGGAGCTCTCCCTCTTCAAGGGGACCGTCCATCCTGACTCCACGCCGGAGGCCGATGCATGATCTGGGTAACCTTTTTTGTCAGCGCGGCCATCGTGGTGGTGGCCGCCCAGAAGCTGGCCCAATACGGGGATGTCATCGCCATCCGCACCCGCCTGGGGGGCATGTTCATCGGCACTTTGCTCCTGGCTGCGGCCACCTCCCTGCCGGAACTGCTGACGACCATCAGCGCCATCAACCAGACGGTGCCCGACCTGGCCGCGGGCAACATCTTCGGAAGCTGCATGTTTAACATGTTCATGTTGGGCGTCCTGGATCTGGTGGTGCGGCGGGGGCGTATCCTGCGCGTGGTACTGCGCAACCATGCCATCAGCGGTGGGTTGGCTGTTCTGCTGGGCAGCCTGTCGGTTTTCTTCATCCTGGCCAAGTTACCCTGGGCCGTGGGCTGGATTGGGCTGGATAGCCTCACCCTGATAGCGGTCTACGTGGGTGGCGTCTGGCTGCTCAACAGCAACAACCCGGGTATCAGCGCGGAGGCCGAACTGGACGCCGGTCAGGCCGGCCTGCCCAGCCTGACCTGGTCCATCGCAGGTTTTCTGGTGGCCACAGGCGTGTTGGTGGTGGTGACACCCTGGCTGGTGAGCAGCTCCAAGGGCATTGCCGAGGCCACGGGCATCAGCACCGGTTTCGTGGGTGCAGCCCTGGTGGCCATTGTGACCTCTCTGCCGGAGCTGGTGACTACCATCGCGGCCGCCCGCATCGGCGCCTTCGACCTGGCCATCGGCAACCTCTTCGGCAGCAACTGCTTCAACATTTTTGCCCTGGGGCTGACCGATTTCTTCTACACCCAGGGAACCTTTCTGGCGGATATCGATTCCACCATGACCCTGGCCGCGGTTTTGGGGGTGACCCTGACCGCCCTGGGGCTCTTCGGCAACGTGGCCCGCATCGAGCGCCGGCTCCTTTTTATCGAAGTGGACGCCCTGCTGATCTTTGTGCTTTACGGGTTGGGCATGTGGCTGCTCTACACCCGGGGGCTGATGGCGTAGGGGCGGGCCTTCTGGCGTCCTGTCCGATGTGGACCGACGAAGGTGAAATAGATTCGGTGGAATTGAAATTTGACCGGAGGGTGGAGGTATGTTATAGTATTGACCGTAAGCGACGCGGGGTAGAGCAGAGGTAGCTCGTCGGGCTCATAACCCGGAGGTCGTAGGTTCGAATCCTACCCCCGCTACTCGGAGAGAAGCCGCTGGCCAATTTGGCCGGCGGCTTCCATCTGGCGACGTAGCTCAGGCGGTTAGAGCGAGGGCTTCATAATCCCTAGGTCGGTGGTTCAAGTCCACCCGTCGCCACCACATACCAGCCCCGTTGGTTTGTCCCACAGACGATAACCTGGATCAAACATCGGCCGAAGCGGGCGGGAGGGCATGGCCCTCCCAGCCATGGCTTCGGCTTCCGTTTGCCCCTATACGGCGGGGTCTGGCCCGATCTTGACCAGCATCTTGCCGAAATTTTCGCCCTGGAACAGGCCGATGAAGGCCTTGGGGGCGTTCTCGATTCCCTCCACCACCGTCTCCTGCCAGCGGACACGCCCCTCCTGAATCCAGCGGGACATATCCTGCAGGAACGCTTCCCGCCGGTCCCAGTGGTCGCTGACGATGAACCCTTGGATGGTCAGCCGCTGGCCCACCACCCGGAAGAGGTTCCGGGGCGCGCAGACCGGCTCGGTGGCGTTGTAGACCGAGATCATGCCACATGCCACGATGCGGCCGTGTTGGTTCATGTGATCCAGGGCCGCTTCCAGGTGATCTCCCCCCACATTGTCGAAGTAGACGTCGATCCCATCCGGGCAGCGCCGCGCCAATTCGGACGACAGATCCGCCACGGTCTTGTAGTTGAAGGCGCTGTCCACGCCAGCTTCGTTGAGCAGCCAGGCCACCTTCGCGTCCGAGCCGGCGCTGCCCACCACCCGGCAGCCCTGGATCTTTGCAATCTGGCAGACTATGGAACCCACGGCGCCCGCCGCTGCAGACACAAAGACCGTCTCCCCGGGGCGGGGACGGCCAATATCCAGCAGGCCCACGTAGGCGGTCATCCCCGGCATGCCCATCACGCCCAGGTAAGCCTGGATGGGCGCCAGGCCGGGCTCGACGGGGGTGAGCTGGTCCGGGCGCGCGACGAAATATTCCCGCCATCCCTGGTTGCCCAACACGTAGGCGCCCACCTGAAGCTCCGGGCTGTTGGACTGGATCACCTGGCCCACGCAGCCGCCCTGCATCACTTCGCCCACCTGCCAGGGAGCGGCGTAGCTGGGGCCTTCCCGCATCCGTCCCCGCATGTACGGATCCACCGACATGTAGATGTTCCGCACCAACACTTCCCCAGGGCCGGGCGTTGGCACCGGGACTTCTACCAGTTCGAAGTTGGACTCCTCAGGCAGCCCCTGGGGCCGGGAACGAAGGTGCACTTCTCGGCCGGTCCGGGGCATCTTTGCCATATCCACGGTCTCTTCTCCTTACTCATGTCCTTATTCATGAAAGCAATCTATGACTCCCCTGCAAAAAGGGCATTTTTGAACGCAAAGGTGCAAAGAAACGCGGGGGAGAGTACCCCGAATCAGCGTTCATCTGCGTGGGTCAGCGTCCTCATTTGACCTTTGTGCAGTAGAGTCATCTATACACCCCGCATGGCGAAAATCAGGATACCAGATTTTGCCCGGGAAAGCATCTGGAGTCAGGTCAGGGATTTCAGGCCCCGCCAGGCTAGCAGGGCCAGGGCTGCATAGAGCCCGGCGCCGGCGGCCAGTGCACTGCCAAATCCCCACGTCATGGCCAGGGCTACCGCCACCGCCGAACCTACGACCGAAAAGGCGCCGTTGACCCCCCACAACAGGGCCACGTGGGCGGCGTCCTTCCTGGCCCCCTGGCCGACCAGTCGCAGCAGGCTGGGAAAGGGGATGCCCATGGCCAGGCCCAGGGGAGCGGTGAAGAGGATGACCACCCCCAGCCGGAGGGCCAGCGGCCCATGCAAGACAGCCTGAACCAGATCGGGCAACAGCCCTGCGGCCAGCAGCCCGCCGGCCACACATCCCAGGGCCGCGGCCACCATCCCGGCCCGCAGCCGGCCCGCGTGCCAACGCTGGCTGAGTCCGCTGCCCAGGCCACCGGCCAACAGCAGCGTACCCAACACCACGGCCAGGGAGAGGATCGGCTGACCCAACAGCAGCTGAAAGCGCTGGATCAAGGGGATCTCCACCAGCATGAAGCCGGCACCGAGCAGCGCGGCACTGGTCAAAGAAGCCACACCACGCCCACTCCGCTGGAGCAGCCAGAGCCCAGCAAGCAGGAAGGTGCAGGCCAATCCCCCGGCGACCCCCAGAAGCTGGCGGATGGGCGGGGGCAGACCGGGCTCCAATTTGAAGAAAAAGGGCCGATCGTCTACTGTGGACCCCAGGTCATAGGGTGCATCCGCCTGGATGAACTGGTCCAGCCCCATGCCCTGGCGAAGGGAGGCGAAGGCCACTTCATAAATACCGGGTGCAAAGAGGGGCTGCATCTGCCGCTGCCGGGCTTCGTCTGTCAAGGTGGCCAGGGCAGCCGGCGACAGGGGCTCCTTACCCACCAGTAGCACACTGGTGCGCAGGGTCGGATCCGCTGCCGGAACCATCCACAGGGCCAGGTGATCCAGGCCCCGGTCAGGGGGCACGCCCATCCTGTCCAGGGCGGCCAGCGCAGTGAGGGCCGCGCGGCTGCCTTCCAGCGCGTTGTGGGAGACCACAGCCAGGTAACCGCCTGGCGTCAGCCGCTCCAGATAGGTCTGAAAGGCCTGCCGGGTGAACACATAGTTTTCCACCAGGGCCTGGCCGGCCGGGTCCGCAGCCTGGGTGTAGACCAAATTCAGGTAAATCAGGTCAAAGGCTTGCCGGCTGCGCTGGACAAAAGTGCGGGCGTCCCCCACCACCAGCGAAACATCGGGATGATCCAGGATGTGGCCGTTGAACGCAGCGAAGTGACGGGTGGCCGTGACCACGGCCGGGTTCACCTCCAGCGCCGTGATGGAGGTCGCCCCTGCCAGCAGGGCCATCAGGATGTCCTTGCCCGCGCCTGCACCCACCACCAGGGTGTGGCCCGGGGGGACCACGGCAAAGGGGATGAAGGCGGGCTCTTCCTGCAGAAACGCCACGGCTTCCAGGTGGCCGTCAAAACGGATCATGGCGCTGCCCGCACCGCCATCGGTGAAGACGAACTTGATGTCCGGATCCCGCTGTTCCACCACATCGACCCGGGCGAAGGGGCTCCAGGCGGTGTACACCACCTGGGCGTCCAGGCGCTCATCTTGCAGCACGGTCACCAGGGTCTTGTCCCGGGGGGCGTCCACCAGGCGGGCCGGATCCAGGGCTGGCCCACCCCGGGTGACATGGGCCAAGCCCACGGCCACCCCTGCCACGGCCAATATCGCCGCTGCCAGGGGCAGAGACCATGGGGCAGGATGCATACCCGGCGGACGGGGAAACAGCAGGGCGGCTACGGCCAGAACCGCCCCCAGCAGGAAGAGAAGCCCCTCTGGGCCGCTCCATTGGAGCAGGGTCAGGGCCCCGGCCAGCCCCAGGGCCGCGCCGGCCAGGTCTGCGCCATACAGGCGGCCGCTTTGGCCAGAGTAGCGGCTGAATACCAAAGCCAGGAAAAGGCCGGCGCCGGTGAAGGGCACCAGGCCCACCAGGGCCAGGGGCCATACCGATCCGGCCCAGGGCCAGGCCAACAGGAGGCCAGCCACCAGGAAAAGGCTCAAGGAAAGGCCCAGCAGGACCCCCGTCGGCGACACAGGCGTGGACCTGGCCATCACTCCGTAGCCAACGGCTGCACCCAAGCCAATGCCCAACACGGCCAGGGAGACGGCCAGGAAGGCATAGTGGTACTGAAAGAGAAAGGAAAAGAGCCGGGTCAGGGCGATCTCGTAGGCCAGCCCGGCTGCCGAAACCAGGGCAAGGGAAAGGGAGACACGGCCCATGGGGTCAGCCCTTCAGGCCCGTCATGGCAATTCCTTCCACGAAGGCCCGTTGGGCCACGAAAAAGACCAGGATCACCGGCAGCACCGTCACCACTGAGGCGGCCATCAGCAGGTTCATCTGCACGTTGAACTGGCCATTGAAGTAGGCCAGCCCCACCGCAATGGTGTATTTAGTGGATTCGTTGAGGTAGAGCAGGGGATCCATGAACATGTTCCAGATGTCCTTGAAACTCAGAATGGTGATCACCGCCAGCACCGGCAGGCTCAGGGGCACGATGATCCGGCCGATGATTTGCAGGGTGTTGGCGCCGTCGATCAGGGCTGCCTCTTCCAGCTCCCGGGGGATGGTCATGAAAAACTGGCGCATGAGGAAGATGGCGTAGGCCTCGCCAAACCAGGCAGGGACGATCAGGGGCAAGTAGGTGTTGATCCAGCCCAGCTCGCTGAACAGGATGAAGCGGGGAATCAAGATCACTGCGCTGGGGAGCATCAACGAGGCCAGCAACACGGTGAAGAGAAAGTCCTTACCCGGGGCCTGGAGCCGGGCAAAGCCGTACGCCACCAGCACGCAGGAAAGGAGCCGTCCGCTGATCATCCCCACTTCCAGGATCATGGTGTTGATGAAGAAGCGGTCGAAAGGCAGGAGGGGATTGCCCAGGGCCTCCCGAAAGTTCTCCCAGCGAATGGGATCCGGCAGCCACTGGGGCGGCCAGATGAAGATCTGATGTTCGGGCTTGAGGGCCGAGGTCACCATCCAAAAGAAGGGAAAGATGAAGAGGAGACTCAGCACAGCCAGCAGCAAGTAGACGACCCCATGGTGGATCCACATCTGAAAACGACGAGACTGCCACCAGGGCAGGCGGCCGGCCCCGGTCCGGGAGAGGGTGGTGGTCGACGTGGCCATGGCTACCTCCTTTCCGACTCGTAGTAGACCCAGAGGCTGGACGAGCGCACGATGGCCAGGGTCAGCACAAAGATGATGGCGAACAGGATCCAGGCCAGGGCGGTGGCATAGCCCATGTTGGCGATGTTGAAGGCCTCGTTGTAGACGTTGAGCATGTAGAGCAGGGTGGACTTGGCCGGGCCGCCCAGGGTGCCGGCCCGGGCTGTGGAGATGACAAAGGCGGCATCGAAGGATTGAAAGGCGCCGATGACGGACATCACAAAGTTGAAGAAGGTGGTGGCGCTGAGCATGGGCAGGGTGATGCGGAAGAAGCGGGCCAGGCGCCCGGCGCCGTCGATCTCCGCGGCCTCGTAGAGGGAGCGAGGAATGCCCTTCAGGCCGGCCAGGAAGATGAGCATCTCGCCGCCCACGTTCCAGACGCTCATGATGATTAGCCCCCAGAGGGCGTAGTTGGGGTCGCTGAACCAGCGGGGCCCCTGGATGCCCAGTAGCCCCAGGGCACCGTTCACCGGGCCAAAGCGCGGGTTCAAGATCCAGGTCCAGAGGACGGCGGCAGCCACGCTGGCCACCACCGCCGGCAGATAGAAGACCGTGCGGAAGAAATCCACCCCCCAGGTGGCCTCGTTGAGCAGGATGGCCAGGAACAGGGCGGTGATCATCCGCAGGGGGATGCTGAAGAGGGTGAAGATGGTGGTCACCTTGAGGGACTGATAGAAGTTGGGGTCATCGGTGAAGATCTTGATGTAGTTTCGCAGGCCCACCCACTCTGGCGCGCTGAGCATGTCCCAGCGGGTGAAGCTGAGGTAGAGGGAAGCCACCATGGGGCCCAGGGTGAAGGCCACAAAGCCAATTACCCAGGGCGCCACGCACAGGTAGAAGATGAGGGCCTCCCGCCGCGCCCGACGGCTGCGACGGCGCGGCCTCTCTGGCGCGGCTGTGGCGGCAGTTACCATGGGTTATACCTCCATTGAACTTGGACAGGGCGCAGGATGCAGGGTGAAGCCAGAAAACAGCTTCACCCTGCATCCTGTCACACGTTACTCTGCGGCCAGGCAGGCTTCCGCCGAGGCGGCGACCGCATCCATGGCCTCCTGCACGCTAATGTCCTCCAGGAAGACCCGTTCCAGTTGCTCCTTGAAGGGGGTCTCCACACATTCCTGGAAGCGCGGGTTGGTGAATTCCGGCAGGGGGCGCACATTCTCCAGGTCGGCGATGATGGGGGCGTTGTACTCGTCGGTGTCCAGGTGTTGGCTTTCGGCGATGGCCCGCACGGCGGTGAAGGCGTAGTTGGCGAATTCCTTGGCGCCGTCACCCGCGGCGATGTACTTGAGGAAGTCCCAGGCGGTTTCCTTGTTCTCGCTGGCCTTGTTCAGGGCGAAGCCGGCCCAGCAGAGGACATTGGCTTTGCCGGCGGGGCCGGTGGGCAGGCCGGAGACGCCGAAGTTCAGGGACTCGTTGGCCAGGTAATCTTTGAGGGGCCAGCGACCCGTCCACACCATGGCCACCATGCCGTTCTGGAACAGGTCCACGCCGGCCAGGGCTTCCAGGTCGGCGTTGTCCGGGGCCACGCCATGCTCCTTGAACAGGGCCACATACCATTCCAGGGCCGCCACTGTTTCCGGACTGTTGATGTGCCCCTGGACGGTGGTGCCATCCTCGCTGATGACCGAGCCGCCTCCCTGGTAGATGATGGGCAGGATGCCCCGCAGCCAGTAAAGGTCGCCCCAGGTGTCCGGGAGCTGAATGCCCCAACGGGTCACCTGGCCGCTGTCGTCCCGCACGGTGAGGGCCTGGGCCGCGGTCAGCAGATCATCCCAGGTCCACGCCGTGGTGGGATAGTCCAGTCCCGCTTCGTCGAACAGGTCCTTGTTGTAGTAGAGCACCAGAGGGCTGTAATCCTTGGTCAGGTAGTAGACCTGGCCGTTTACGATGCCGAACTGGGCCACGTTGGGGAAGAAGACGTCCATGTCCAGGGGGTTGTTGCCGTTGATGTAGGGTTCCAGGGGTTCCACCACATCTCGGGCCACGAACTTGGCCACATCCCCGTCGCCCACCTGGAAGATGTCGGGCGCGGTGCCGGCGGCCAGTTGGGCCAGCAGCTTGGTGCCATATTCCTGGGGCACCGCCTCCAGCTGGATGTCCACATTGGGGTTGGCGGATTCGTAGGCGGCGATGGCATTGTTGAAGGGCTCCAGCGCTTCGCCGCTGTCCCAGCTGCCGATGCGTACCGTGGTCCTGGGCCCCTGGGCTGCCCCGGCTTCTGAGGCGCTTCCCGCCTGGCCGCCCTGGGGGGCAGGCCCTCCAGCCGGAACGCAGGCGGCAGCTACCAACAGCACGGCCAATAGCAGGCTCATCATGGCCCAGAAGTTACAAACTCCCGAGCGCTTTCCGAATTTCAACATGGTCCAGGCTCCTTTCTGTTGAAGGGGTGTGATACAAGGGTCATTCACCTACTACAGTCTGGCGTCAATACCACGGCAGAAATTCCGGGTGCCCTCTGGGAGCGCTCCCTCTGGTGGAAACCATCGGCGAATTTCTGCCGGGATTTACGACCATGTTCCATGGCGCAGGCTAGACTGGCGCACGATCAGTTCTGGCTGGAGCAGAATGTGCCGCTCGGCCGGTTCTTCCCCCCGAAGGATGGCCACCAGGAGTTGGACGATGCGCTGGCCCACTTCCCAGATGGGCTGGCGCACCGAGGTGAGCGGAGGGCTGAGCAATTGGACGCCGGGTGTATCATCGAAGCCGGTCACCCCAAAGTCCGGGCCCACGGCCAGCCCGGCTTCCTGGGCCGCGCGCATGGCCCCGATGGCCTGCTGGTCATCTACGGCAACCACGGCGGTGGGACGCCGGTCGGCGGGCAGGGCCAGCAGTTCCCGGGTGTGTTGGTAGCCGGTGTTAAAGTGCCCCTCTCCCCGGCGGATCCATTCGTCGCAGATGGGGATGCCCGCCTCGGCCATGGCCTGCAGATAGCCGTTGAAACGGGCTGTGCCGGCCCGGGAATGGTCCGGCCAGGCCAGGAGCGCGATGCGGCGGTGGCCCTGCTCCAACAGGTGGCGGGTGGCCATGCAGGTGCCGGCCCGGCCGTCCACATCCACATAGGGAAAGTCCCAGTCTGGATTGGTGCGGCCGAAGGCCACGAAGGGGAAGCGGGAATCCAGCAGCAGGCGGATGCGGGGATCGTCGTAGTTGGTGGAGGAAAGGATGAAGCCATCCACCCGGCCGGTCACAATGAGCTCCCGGTACTGGGCCACGGCCTCCTGATCTTCCCGGCGCAGGGGGAAGAGGAGCAGGTGGTAGCCGGCCTCCTCGGCGGCCTCCACGGTGCTGGTGAGAAACTTGTCCAGGATGGGGTTCACCTGGTCCGGCGGCATGGGCTTCCAGGAGTAGCCGATGAGAAAGCTGGCCCGTTTGCGCAGGTTGCGGGCCGTCACGTAGGGGCGATAGCCCAGCCGGTTGACCGCGGCCCAGATGCGGGCCGCGGTGGCTTCTGTCACCGAGCCTTTGCCGTTGAGTACCTTGGACACGGTTTGATAGCTGACGCCGGCCTCCCGGGCGACGTCCTTCAGGGTCACGCGTTTCATGGCAACTGAAGATCCCCTGGCGAGCCCCGGTCGGCACGGCTGGTGAAGGGACCGGGGCGCTATGGACAAATTTGGGTATGTCAGACGGTATCGGAACGATGCGTGTTGAGCAGGCGAACTTGAACGGGGTGAACGTCCGGGCTAGGCGAACGTTCGCCTCCTATTGTACACCATGCACGGGCGCGGATCAAGCGGAAATTGAATCTGGGGATGGTTCAAGATCGCCGGTGCAGGATGTAGGGACAAGGCTTGCCCTGTCCGTGACTCCGATAATTGTGAACCATATCCTTGGGGCTGGTAAAAGCCACCTTGACGACACGCCGCCGATTGGCTATGGTTAACGCCATGAACCACACTTTCCTGCGCATTGGATTCGCCATCGAACCAGGCGACCCCTTTTGGGTCCAGGTCCGGGAGGCGGTGGGCCAGCGGGCCGACGCCCTCGGCCTTTCGTTGATTCCCATCCAGGTGCCAGCCCGGGGCGCCACGAGTGAGGCCTGCCTCCATTTTTTGGAAGAATTGAAGGCCCAGGAGATCCAGGCCCTGATCAGCCACGTGCTGCCCGAATCCCTCATGCGGGCCATCCTGGAGAGCGGGCTGCCCCTCATTTGCTCAGAGGACACCTCCCTGCGGCACCCCTTGCTGGTGAGTGTCCATGGTCTGGGCCGGGCCGCCGTCATGGCCGCCGAGTACCTGGTGGGCCGGATCGGCGAGGAGGGCCAGATTTTGATGGTCGGCGGCCGCACGGATCCCGCCCTGACTGCCACCCTGCGCATCGAGGGCTTCCTGGGGGTGATCCGGGCGTACCCGGGCCTGCGCTGCTACCATGTGGGGGACGGTTGGCGCTATGACGAGACCCTGGACCAGTTGCTGGAAGAGGCCGCGGCATGGACTTCCAGGCTGGAGCGCCCCATCCGGGCCATCTTCGGCCTCTCAGACTCCCTGGCCCTGGCTGGCCGGGATGCCTGCCGGAAGCTGGGGCTCCTGGATACCCAGACGGTCATCGTCGGCATCAACGGCGACCCGCTGGCCCTGGCTGCCATCCAGGCCGGCACCATGGATGCCACCATCGCCACCAGCCCCCAGGACCTGGGCTATCGGCTGGCAGACTTCGCCCGGCAGGCCGCGCTCCAGGAGCCATTGCCCCACCATTTCCCCTACTCCTTCGAGCTGGTCACGGCCGCCAACCTCTCCCAGGTGGCTGTGGAGAAGTTGGTCTTCATTGCTGACCTACCCAGCCGGCTGGTGGATGTCAACCGGCAGCAGGAACAGCAGCGCCTGCTCCAGTTGCAGACCAGCCTGGAAATCAACCAGCGGCTTGGTTCCATTTTGGATCCGGACGAACTGCTGGCCGCCATGGCCCAGATATTTCGCTCCCGCTATGGGTTTGACCGGGCCGATTTTTACCTCTGGTCCCACCCCGACCGCACCTTCACCCTGCTGGCCCGCTCCGGGAAGACGGCGGACCCCGTGCCGCTGGCCACCTCTGGCCCCCTGGGCCATGCCCTGCTCAACAACCGGCTGATCTACATTCCGGATACCGGGTCCAGCCCCCGCTACCCACCGGATCTCCGCTGGCCCCACACCCGGACCCGGGTTATCTTGCCCGTTCGGGTGGGGGGGCAGGTCCTGGGCGTGCTGGATCTTCACAGCCAGGTCCGCCGCCTCTGCAACCAGGCGGAGCTGGACGCGCTCCAGACCCTGGCGGATGAGATGGGCATCGGGATGCGCAATGCCCAGCTCTACGCCCAGGCCCTGCAGGCCCGGGCCGAGGCTGTCCAGGCCAGCCTGCTCCGCTCCCGCCTGTTGGCCCGGGTCAGCCAACAATTCCGCGCCCCTTTGAACGTGATCCTGGGCTATTGCCAGGCGGCTCTGGCCAATCCCACCCTGTATGGCGTCCCATTGCCCGATGAACTCCTGCGGGACCTCCGCCACATTGAAGTGAGCGGCGCTGCCCTGCAGCGGCTGGTGAACGATCTGCTGGAGTTGGCCCAGGCGGAGACCGGCACCCTGCGCCTCTATCCAGAAGAGGTGGCTCTGCAGCCCTTCTTGAAAGAGGTCTTTGAATCGGCCAGGCGGATGATGGGGGATGGCCGCACGGTGCGCTGGCGGTTGCAGGTGCCGGCTACCCTGCCCACCCTGTTGGCCGATCCCATCCGCCTGCGGACCATGTTGATGAACCTGTTGGACAACGCCGCCCGTTTCACCGAGCGGGGGCAGATCGTGCTCGGCGCCGACTATTCAGAAACCCGGGTTCATCTGTGGGTCCAGGATACTGGCTGTGGCATGGCGCCAGAGACCCTGGCCCTGGTGCGTCAGCGGGAGCTGTATGGGGCAGGCGAACTGCCGCCTCGGGCGGATGGCAGCCCGGAGGGGGCAGGCCTGGGGCTGGCGGTGGTGCAATATCTGGCGGCCCTGCACCAGGGCGAGTTCCGGATCGAGAGCGAACCGGGGCGAGGAACCACCTGTCACCTCTCCCTGCCCCGCCACGCCGGGCCGGCCCATCCAGAGGAGAGGACAGCCGATCCTGTGACCGGCACACGCCAACGACAGCCACGTCTCTCCCATCAGTTGGTGGACAAAGTGCAGGAGTTCGTCGCCCGCAACTATGCCACCGCCTTTACCCGGGAGGAGATCGCCGCGGCGGTAGGGGTGACGCCCACCTATGTCTCCCGGGTCTTCCGCCAGCAGACGGGCATGGCGCTCTGGGACTACGTCAACGGATACCGGGTGGCCCGGGCGCGGGAACTCCTGGAACATAGCGATCTCACTGTAACGGAGATCGCCTTCACCGTGGGTTTCAACGATTCCTCCTACTTCAGCCGGGTCTTTCGCAAAGAGACCGGCCTCTCGCCGGCTGCCTACCGGGCCTCCCGGGCCAGCACTGCCCTGGCTCCTCCCGGCCGGTGACCAGCGGCGTCCTGGGGTAATCCCTGTCCAGCCCGGGAGGCCGGCTCCCCAACCCCACCCTTTGTTTCTAATTGTCCGTATTGTGTTTCTAATCGTGCACGCCGATTCCAGACTCCCCGTCTATACTGGCGGTACACGCAACAGCCCACATCACCCATCCAAGCCTGGCATCGTCTGACGTCAATTCCGTCTGGAAAATCTGGCGACGCGTACTCGACTGGATTCGCGATCAATTTGGCCGGACCTGCCAGCTCCACCGAAACGGCCCTCCCCGGGGAGTTCGCCAGACCCTGGCGCGCGCCCGACGGCGTCCAGGCGGTGCATCAGTGGGTCTGTCAGGCAGTCGTCCCCCACCTGGGGCGTACCCGTATCCGGGGATCCGGTCGGATTTTTACGAAATGGAAGCGTCGTGGCAGGAGCAGCGATTTCCCTGTTATTGCTCGAACCCGACAGGCCCACCCGCCACCTCTACACGCGGGAGCTCGGCCGTTCCTACCGGGTCATCCCAGTGGAGCGCCTTCCCGAGGCGTTGCAAGTTCTGAGCACCCAGGAGGTGCACGTGGCCGTTTTGGAGCCGGGGACCTTTGGAGACGAGCTCTGGCGGCGGTTGGGGACCCTCCGGGCGCAGCGGCCGGGCGGGCTGCCACCTGTCATCATCTGCAGCGCGATCGATGAGCGCAGCCAGGCCTACCGGGCGGGCGTCTCGGCCTACCTGATCAAGCCGGTGTCTCCCCAGCGCCTGGCGGCGGAAGTGGCCCGTTGGCTGGCAGAAGCCGGCTTTCATGGGGGCAGATCAGATGCGGATCGGACCGAAGGGGAATAAAGGAGGAAATTATGTCGACTCAGGGTTTGGCGTCCGGTGTAGGCATCGAAGGTGTCAGGGTGGCACGTCCCCGTCGTCGGTTGGGCCGTGAAAGCCTGACGGCTTTTCTCTTCGTGTTGCCCAGCCTGATCGGGTTTATCACCTTTTTTGCCGTCCCGGCCGTCCGCGGCCTCTGGATCAGCTTCACCAATTGGGACCTGTTGCGGCCGGCCCAGTTTATCGGCCTGGGCAATTATGCCCGCCTCTTGCAGGACGGGGAATTCTGGAATGCCCTGACCGTGACCATCTACTACGTGCTGTTGAACATCCCCCTCCAGACTGTCCTGGCCATGGTGATCGCGGTCATGATGCATCGCCTGACCGATTCGGTGGTCATCAAGGGGCTGCTCATCCTGCCCTGGCTCATGCCGCCGGTGGTGGTGGGCCTCATCTGGCTCTGGATCCTGGATCCAAACCTGGGCATCTTGAATGTGGCCCTGAAGAGCCTGGGGCTGCCAGCCGTGGCCTTCCTGGGGCTTCCCCAGTGGGCCATGCCTTCCATTGCCATGATCAACATCTGGCAATATGTGGGCTACACGGCCCTGCTCATCTTTGCCGGCCTGCAATCCATCCCCCCATCGGTCTACGAAGCGGCCAGCATCGACGGCGCCTCGGAAAGCCAGATGTTTTGGAAGGTCACCGTGCCCCTGCTGCGGCCTGTCCTGGTCTTCGTGCTGGTCACCTCGGTCATCGGCTCCTTCCAGATCTTCGACACCATTGCCATCACTACCAAAGGGGGGCCGGTGAACGCCACCAAGGTGCTGAACTGGTACATCTACGAGCAGGCCTTCTCCCGCTTCAACATGGGCTATGCCACTACTATCTCAATTGTGCTCTTCCTGATCCTGATTGTGGTCAGTTTGATTCAGATGCGCCTCCTGCGGGCGGGTGAATCCGATCTGTAACCGTTGGCTTGCTGTTTGGCAAAGAGAGGCTTGGCAAAGAAAGGCGGAGAACCAATGGCCCCGAATGTAACCGGCGCCTATCGACCGAAGCAACAATTTCCCTGGGGAAAAATCCTGGCCTGGATGGCCATGGCGCTGCTGCTGTTCGTGACCCTCTTCCCCTTCTGGTGGGTGTTGCGCACCGCGCTGACCGCGCCCCGGGCCGTCTTCCAGAATACCGGCTCCCTGCTACCTGTCCAGACCACCCTGATCAATTTCCAGCGGGTGCTGGGGCTGGTCGACCCACAGACGGCCATTGCCATGGGCGGCTCGGGCCAGGCCATCAACTTCGCCCGGGCCCTGATCAATTCCATCATCGTCTCCGGGTTAGTGGTGGTCGGCCAGACCACCTTCTGTGCCATGGCTGCGTATGCCTTTGCCCGCCTGCGCTTTCCCTTCCGAAATGGCCTCTTCACCCTTTACATTTCAGCCCTGATGGTGCCGGCGATTGTGACCACCATCCCCAATTTCATCCTGGTGCGCCAGCTGGGCTGGCTGAACACCTTTGCCGGTATCGTGGCTCCCACCTTTCTGATGACCCCCTTTGCCGTCTTCTTCCTGCGCCAGTTTTTCCTGGGGGTGAATCGGGAGGTGGAGGAGGCCGCCTACATCGACGGCGCCAGCGTCTGGCTGGTCTTCTGGCGGGTGGTGGTGCCCATCACCGTGCCGGCCCTGACCACCCTGGCCATCGTGACCCTGATCAACACCTGGAACAGCTACCTCTGGCCCCTGATTGTCGGCAGCGACGAGAGCGTCCGGGTTCTCACCGTGGCCCTGGGCATTTTCCGCTCCCAGACGCCCCAGGGCGCGCCAGACTGGACGGGCCTGATGGCAGGCACCACTCTGGCCATCATTCCCACCTTCCTCATCTTCGTGTTGTTAGGTCGGCGGATTCTGGATTCCATCCAGTTTACCGGCTTCAAATAAATCATGTCAGGCCCCCCAACGTTCAGAATGCCAGGCAAGGAGGTCCGTCTTCGCCACGTATTCACCGGGTTGATATCCACATTTCTCGTACTCACTTGTGATTGCCTATTGATTTGTCCAATTGTTTCGTTTTGACTTCGGAGGAAAAGACCATGAACCGACGAATTTCCCTGTGGATGGCGCTAACCTTTGCGCTGAGCCTTATCTTGAGCGCCTGTGGCGGTTCGCCCCCGGGCACCGCCAGCGCCCCGTCCGCCGACACCGGCGGCGCAGCCACCAGCGACGAGGTAGTGACCATCACCTACTGGCTCTGGGACGCCAACCAGTTGCCCGCCTACCAGCAGTGTGCCGATGACTTCATGGAGGCCAACCCCAACATCAAGGTCGAACTGGTCCAGAGTGGCTGGGGCGACTACTGGAATAACCTCCAGACCGGCATGGTGGCCGGCACCGCGCCCGACGTCTTCACCAATCACCTGGCCAAGTACCCCGAGTTCGCGGCCAAGGGGCAGTTGGTGGATATCCAGCCTTTTGTGGAAGCTGACGGCGTGGACCTGAGCGTCTACATCGGCGACCTGGCCGAGCTGTGGGCCCGGGATGGCAAGCGCTATGGCCTGCCCAAGGACTGGGACACCATCGCCATCGTCTACAACCAGGAAGCCCTGGACGCGGCCGGCGTGACCCTGGAGGAGCTGAACAACGCCACCTGGGATCCCGAATCCGGCGGCACCTTCGGTGAGCTGATTGCCCGACTCACCGTGGACGAAAATGGCAACAACGGGCTCAGCCCCGACTTCGACCCCTCCCGAGTCAAGCAGTATGGTCTGATCATCAACGGCGCGGGCGAAGCCTACGGCCAGACCGAGTGGAGCTGGCTCGCGGCCAGCACCGGCTGGCGCCACATCGACGAACTGTACGCCACCAAGTACAACTTTGATGACCCGCGCTTCATCGCCACCATCCAATGGCTGGCCGACATGATGCAGAAAGGCTACATCATGCCCCTGCAACAGGTGACCAGCCTGGGCGGCTCGGCAGCCTTCAACAGCGGCCTGGGCGCCCTCCATGCCAATGGCTCCTGGATGATCGGCGAGTTTGCCAACAACGCCACCTTCCCCTTCGGCTTCGCCCGTCTGCCCCAGGGCCCCGAAGGCCGCAAGAGCATGTTCAACGGCCTGGCCGACTCCATCTGGACCGGCACCCAACATGTGAACGAGGCCTGGCAGTGGGTGAAATATGCCGCCTCCAAGGATTGCGCGGACACGGTGGGCGAGTTCGGTGTGGTCTTCCCTGCCCAGCAGTCTGGGGTGGATAAGGCCATCGCCGCCTTCCAGGCTAAGGGCCTGGATGTCTCGGCCTTCACCGAGCAGGCCCTGGAGCCCGGTGGCACCTTCCTCTTCCCCATCACCGATCACGCTTCGGAGATCACGGCCATCATGTCGCCGGTGATGGAAAGCATCCTGTTGGGCCAGGTGGACGCGGCCTCTGCCCTGCCCGAGGCCAACGCCCAGATCAACGCCCTGTTCCAGCAGTAGCCTCTCGAACCCGGCACGCGCCGGCTGCCATCGCCATCAAGCCATCGGCACGAAAATGGCCCGGCGTGAATGGCTGAACCTGAACGGGATGGAACGAAGGGGCGACGGCATCTGCAGATGCCGTCGCCCCTTCACCCTGGTCCAGCCTGGCGTAAGTCCCCTGGCAGAAATTCGTGGCGTTACTTCGGGTGCACCCATGCCTTGCTTCCCATCGCGGCGTT
Source organism: Litorilinea aerophila (assembly GCF_006569185.2). NCBI lineage: Bacteria > Bacillati > Chloroflexota > Caldilineae > Caldilineales > Caldilineaceae > Litorilinea > Litorilinea aerophila. The sequence continues at coordinate 91,576 of NZ_VIGC02000023.1, forward strand.
TATCCCGCTGCCTGACCGGCCTCCTGGTCTTCCTGGCCCTGTTGGCCGGGGGCAGCCTGCTCGCGCTCCTGCGCACCCCCCAGGCCGGACATGCCCGGCCCGCCGTCGGCGGGCCGGTAGTCGCCGTGCGTGCCGAGGACTCGCCCCTGGCGGTGACCGGGCCTTGCCAGGACACCTTCGTGGCCCACGACCTGGCCCACACCAGCCGGGCCGGTGAAGCTGTCCCCCGCCTCTTCGACAGCAACGGCAGCGGCCTGGCCATCAACGACCTGGACGGCGACGGACGCCTGGACATTGTGCTGGCAGATCTGGCCGGGCCCCTGGCGATCCTGTGGAACCGGGGCCACCTCCAGTTCGAGCGCCAGGAGCTACCCCTGCTGCGCCGGGCCCGGGGCGTGGCCGCGGTGGACGTGGATGGCGACACCCGGCTGGACCTGGTGGTGACCCATGGGGTGGCCGCACCGGCCTTTTTTCGCAACCAGGGCAACCGCCACTTCCAGCTCACGCCCATGCCCGGCGTCCAGCGGCCGGCCTACGCCATGGCCTGGGCCGATCTGGATCGGGACGGCGACCTGGATCTGGTGACCGGCTCCTACGATGCCGGCCGCCAGCAGGAAGTCGGCGCCAACTACCTCTTTGGCGCCAGCGCAGGCGTCTGGGTCTACCTGCAAGCGGATGGGAGATGGCAGGGGCAGCAACTGGCCGAGGCCGCCCAGGCCCTGGCCATTGCCGTCTGGGACCTCGACGACGACGGCCGGCCGGACATCTGGGTGGGCAACGACTTCGATGAGCCCGACCGCATCTGGCTGCAGCGGGATGGCACCACCTGGCTCGAAGCCACCCCCTTTCGGCAGACCGCCCACAGCACCATGGGGATAGACCGGGGAGACATTGACGGAGATGGGATCCCGGAATATTTCGCTACAGATATGAAGCCCTACAGCATCCACCCCCGGGATCTGGCCCCGTGGCTTCCCCTGATGGAGGCCGCAACCCAGGAGCGGCGCCCCTGGGATCCCCAGGTTTCAGAAAATGTGCTGCTGGTGCGAGCAGGGGACCGATACGTCAATCGGGCCTACCCATCCAAAGTGGACGCCACCGGCTGGAGCTGGTCCGCCAAATTCGGCGACCTGGACCACGACGGCCATCTGGATCTGTACGTGGTCAACGGCATGATCGCCGCCGACCTCTTCCCCTACCTCCCCCAGGGCGAGCTGGTGGAATCCAATCAGGCCTTGCAGAACCAGGGCCGGGGACGCTTCCTGCCTGCTCCTGGCTGGGGGCTGGACTCGCGGCGTAGCGGCCGGGGCATGAGCATGGCCGACCTGGACGACGACGGGGATCTGGATATCGTGGTCAACAACCTCAACAGCCCCGCCCAGCTCTTCGAAAACCGCCTCTGCCTCCAGGGCAAGGGACTGGTGGTGGAGCTGCGCTGGCCCGGCTCCCGAAATCCCTACGCCATCGGCGCCCAGGCCATCCTCCACACCGGGCAGGGTCCCCTGCTGCGGGACGTCCGGGCCGTCAGCGGCTACCTGTCCGGCGACCCGGCCAGCGTGCACTTCGGCGTGCCCCGGGGCAGCGATCCCCTTTCCCTGGAAGTGCACTGGCCAGATGGCGCTGTCACCTGGCTGGAGCAGCCCCTTCCCGGACACCGGTTGACCCTCATCCGGGAGGACGGGCCGTAGCAGCCCCCTTCTACCCACGCCTACACCTTGAACCGCCATGAACAAACCTGCTGAGGAGCAGCCTATGCCTGTTCATCAAGCCAACAACCTGTGGATTCTGGAGACCCAACAGACGGCCTATGCCTTCGGCCTCACGCCGGGCGGCCTGCTGGTGCACAGCTACTGGGGCGTTCGGCTGCGGGACCTGGGCGACTATCCCCGGCCCCAGGACGTGGCCCCCTACGCTTCCTGGAGCGGGCCGGCCCACCTGTCTGCGGAAGAGTACCCGGCCTACGCCGGCGTCAAATACACCGAGCCCTGCCTGAAGGCCACCTTCAGCGACGGCGTCCGGGACACGGTGCTGTCGTACCAGGGCGGCCAGGTGGTGCCAGACCGGCTGGACACCCTGCGCATCGTCCTTCAGGACGTCTACTATCCCCTTCAAGTGGCCCTCTACTACCGGGTTCACCCGGCCCACGATCTCATCGAACGCTGGGCGGAAGTGACCAACGGCGGCCAGTCGCCCGTCACCCTGGAGCGGGTCTGGTCCGCCCTGTGGCATCTGCCCTGGGGTGGCGGCTATCGGCTGTCGCACCTGTGGGGGCGGTGGTTTGAGGAGTGGCAACTCTGCCGGGAGCCGCTCCAGCCCGGGGTCAAGGTCAAAGAAAGCCGGCGGCTGACCACCAGCCACAGCGCCAACCCCTGGTTCGCCCTGGATCGGGGTGCCGCCGACGAAGGCCAGGGAGAAGTCTGGTTTGGGGTCCTGGCCTGGAGCGGCAACTGGAAGATGGCCGCGGAGGTGACGGAGACCGGCGCCACCCGGCTGGGCATCGGCATCAACGACTGGGACTTTGCCTGGCGCCTGAACCCCGGCGAGACCTTCACCACGCCGCCCAGCCTGGCCGGCTATACCACGGGCGGCTTCGGCGCCGCCTCCCGCCGCCTCCACGACTACGTGCGGGACCACCTGCCCCACGGCAAGCGGCTTCATCCGGTGCTCTACAACTCGTGGGAGGCGGTTTTCTTCGACGTGGACGAGGCCAGCCAGGTGGCCGTGGCCGAGCGGGCTGCCCAGATGGGCGTGGAGCTGTTCGTCATGGACGATGGCTGGTTTCATCGCCGGGACAGGGACCATGCCGGCCTGGGCGACTGGTGGCCGGACCAGCAGAAATTTCCCCGGGGCCTTCAGCCCCTGATCCAGCGGGTCAACGATTTGGGTATGGACTTTGGCCTCTGGATTGAGCCCGAGATGGTCAACCCCGACAGCGAGCTCTACCGGGCGCACCCGGATTGGGTCATCCATTTCCCCACCCGCCAGCGGACGGAGATGCGCAATCAGCTCATCCTCAACATGGCCCGACCGGACGTCCAGGAGTATTTGCTGGAGAAGCTGGACGCTCTGCTGCGGAACCACAACATCGCCTTCATCAAGTGGGATATGAACCGGAACGTGAGCGAGCCCGGCTGGGCCGACGCGCCCGGCGACCCCCGTGAACTGTGGGTGCGCTACGTCCAGGGGGTCTATCGGCTGTGGGAGACCCTGGCCCAGCGCCATCCCCACGTGCTCTGGCAGAGCTGTTCCGGGGGCGGTGGCCGGGTGGACTTTGGCCTCCTGCGGGTGGCCGATCAATTTTGGGTGAGCGACAACACCGAGGCGACGGCTCGTCTGGGAATTCAGGAGGGTTTTTCCCAGTTCATGCCCGCCATCACCATGGAGGCCCAGGTGACCCACATGGGCGATCCCCTCATGCCCCTGCCCTTTCGGTTCCACGTCAGCATGATGGGCACGTTGGGCATCAGCGCCAACCTGCTGGCCTGGAGCCCCGAGGAGCTTCGCCTGGGCGCAGAGATGATCGCCCTCTACAAGGAGATCCGGCCGGTGGTGCAACTGGGCGACCAATACCGCCTGTTGCCGGCTCAGGGGCACCCCTTCACCGCCACCCAGTACATGAGCAAAGATCGGGCTGAAGGCGTCCTCTTTGCCTTCCGCACCCACATGCCGGAGCCGGCCCGCATCCCGCCCATTTACCTGCGTGGGCTGGATCCGACGGCAGATTACGTGGTGGACGGGTTTGAAGGGGCCCGCTCCGGCCTGGCCTGGATGAATATTGGGCTTACTGTGAACCTGAAGAACGGCGAGAGTACCCTGCGGCGCATCCGGCGGGTGGGATGAAGCCTGGAGCGGTAGCGGGGGCTTGCCCGGCCCCCGCTACCGCCGCTGTTCCTCCAACCGGTCGGTGGCAGGGGGCGGCGTGTAGGAGAGGTTCGAAATCTCCTGCCACCATTCGTCGGTCATCTCCACCTCCACTGCGGCCAGGGAGGCTTCCAACTGCTCCACGTTGCGGGCGCCGATGATGGGCGCGGTCACCGCCGGGTGGTGGAGGACCCAGGCCACGGCCAGGGTAGCCGGGTGAACGCCCCGAGCCCGCGCGTGCTCGCTGAACTTCTCCGCCACTTCGTAGTAGAAATCCACGCCGTAGCGCTTCATGTACATGTCGTTTTCCACCAGGCGTCCCTGGGCCGGGCGCTCTTTGGTAGTGTACTTGCCGGTGAGCAGGCCGCCGCCCAGGGGGCTGTAGGGGATCACCCCCAGCTGCTCTTCCTGGGCCAGGGGCAGGATCTCCACCTCCACCTGCCGCTTCACCAGGTTGTACATGGGCTGGATGCACTCAAAGCGGGCCAGCCCTTCCCGGTAGGAGATGCCCAGGGCCTTCATGATCTGCCAGGCGGCCCAGTTGCTCACCGCCGGGTAGACGATCTTGCCGGCCTGGACCAGGTCATCCAGGGCCCGGACCACCTCCTCGATGGGGGTGTTGCGGTCGAACTGGTGGACGAAGTAGAGGTCCAGCCGGTCGGTCTTGAGGCGGCGCAGGGAATCTTCCACGGCCCGGGTGATGTGGCGGCGGGAGAGGCCACCGGCGTTTACATCCTTGCCCACCCGGCCGAAGACTTTGGAGGTGATCACCAGTTCATCCCGGATCCCCTGGATCAGATCGCCCAGGATCTCCTCCGAGCGGCCGCCGGCGTAGACGTTGGCGCAATCAAAAAAATTGATTCCCGCGTCCAGACAGCGCTGGAACATCCGCTTCGACTCTGCCTCGTCGGCGGTGGCACCGAAGGACATGGTCCCAAAGCAGAGTTCCGACACCTTGACGCCGGTGCGGCCGAGCAACACGTAGTTCATGAAATGTCTCCTTCATCTTTACTTCAGCTGTACGAGCCGTTCAGATAGTTTCTGGACCCCCAGCTCTTCCGCCAGCCGGTCCAATTCTGCCAGGTCGGGTAGGGGGATGCCTTGCTCGGCGTGGCGGCGGGCCTGCTCTGCCTCGATTTCCCCCGGCGTATAGATGCGCTCCACGCCGGGCATGCGGGGCTGGGCCCGGATCTCCTGCAGGAATTGGTCCATGCGTTGCTGAAAGGTGGCCAGGGGCATAAAGGCCTCCACATCCAGGGCCATGAAGAAGTGCCCCAGGTTTTGGACCTGGTCGCCGTCGTCGTAGAGGTTGACAATATGGACGCCGAAGGCTGCGCCGGTCAACACGCCACAGAGGGCGTCGATGACCAGGGCCAGCCCCGAGCCCTTATAGCCGCCCATGGGCAGCACCGCGCCGGCCAGCGCCGCTTCCGGATCCCGGGTGGGGTGGCCGTCCCGGTCGATGGCCCAGCCCTCAGGAATCGGGCTGCCTGTTCTGGCTGCGATCACGATCTTCCCCCGGGCCACCACGCTGGTGGACATGTCCAGGAGCACCGGCGTTTCCTGACCACAGGGGATGCCGACCGACAGGGGGTTGGTCCCGAGATAGGGGGTGCGTCCGCCCCAGGGCGGCATGTTGGCCGGTGCGTTGCTCAGGGCTACGCCAATCAGCCCCTGGGCCACGGCCTGTCTGGTGAAGTAGGCGCCGGCGCCGAAGTGGGAGCTGTTGCGCACCCCCACCACGCCCACGCCGTTCTCCCGGGCCATGCCCATGGCCAGCTGCATGGCCCGGCTGCCCACCACCTGCCCGGGGCCGGCATCGCCATCCATCAGGGCCACGCTGCCCCGTCGGCGGATGACCTGGATGTTGGGGTGGGTTCGCATGGTGCCCGCCCGCAGGCGCCGGGTATAGACAGGCAGCAGGCGCACGGCGCCGTGGCTGAAGAGCCCGCTGGCGTCGGACTGGGCCAACGAGTCGGCCACCATGGCCGCCGACTCTGCCGGCAGGCCGACTGCCTGCAAGATCTCCTGACAAAATTGCTGCAACAGGGGCAGCGGCACCCGTGTCTCTGCCGGTTCCTGCATGATGGGATGTCGTCCTCTCTACGGCAGATGGATTCCGTGGTCTTGTAAGATCGATCGGAACCCCAGCACGTCCACCGTCAGTTCCCCGGCCTGCAGGCGCTCCATGATGGCGGCCTCTCTGGCCGTACGCTCCCGTGCGTCCGCCAGGACGGCTTCGGCCCGTTCTCGAGGAACCACCACCACGCCGTCGTCATCGCCCAACACAATATCGCCGGGGTGGACCAGGACGCCGCCACAGATGATGGGATGGTTGATCTGGCCGGGCGAGGCCTTGACCGTGGCCTTCATGGATACACTGGCCGAAAAGATGGGAAAGCCGCGATGCCGGATAGCGGCCACGTCCCGCACGCCGCCGTTGATGACCAGGCCGGCGATGCCCCGTTGTTGGGCCGCTATCGTGGTGATCTCGCCCCAGTGGCCGGCCTCCAGGGCCTCGCCCACATCCGCCACGATCACGTCGCCCGGTTGGGCCAGGGCGATGGCCGCGTGGAGGGTGAGGTTGTCGGCCGCCTGGCAGCGCACCGTGAGGGCGCTGCCGCAGAGCTTGATGCCGGGATAGAGGGGCCGGATGGTATGGATCATGGCCCCCTGCTTGTCATTGGCCTCGTAGACTGTAGCCGTCTCTTGCTCGGCGAAGCCGGCAATCAGCGCCGCCGATGCTCGGGGAATCTCCTGGATGAACGGTTGCATTGTGTGTGTCCTTCAAAAGGATTTTGTTTGGCCACATCTGTGGCTGTTGGTGGCAGATAGAAACTGGGATGAGGGTCATCCGTGGGCACCGCGTCCGCGGGCCCTACGGCACGATCACCGCTTTGAGGGTCTCCTGGCGCTCGGCCGCGATGAGGGCCTCGTTGACCGCGTCCAGGGGGAAGCGGTGGGTGACCAGCTTCTCCAGGGGCACCTTGCGCAACAGGGTGAGTCCTCGGAGGAAGTGTTTGTTGGCCGCCGACCAGACGCCAGTGATGGTGATCTGCTTGCGATTGATGAGGTGGGGGTTCAGGGGCACCGTGCCCGCGTCCCCGTAATGGCCGGCGATCAGGTAGCGGCCGTCGATACGCACCATCTCCAGGCCTTCAGCGACGGCCGCCGGGACACCGGCGCACTCGAAGACCACATCTGCCCCCCTGCCGTCGGTGAGCTCCAGCACCTGCTGGATGCGTTCCGGTGTCGGCACCTGGGTGATGTCGATGGTCTCGTCGGCGCCGTATTCCCGGGCCAACGCCAGCCGTGTAGCCGGCGCACCGATGACAATCACCCGGCCTGCGCCCGCGTCCCTGGCCAGGATCAAGCCCATCAACCCCACCGCGCCACAGCCCTGGATCACCACCGTGTCCCCATACTCCAGGCCGCCGATGCGTTCCAGGCCATGGACCATGATGCGCAGCGCGTCCCCCAGGACGACCGCCTCGGGGGCCAGATCTGGCGGCAGTACCACCAGGTCGCTGCCGGGCAGGATCCAGACATACTCGGCGAAGCCACCAACGAGGTAGGGATGCTGGTCCGCAGGGACGACCCAGCCGCCGTAACCGATTCGTCGCTCGCACTTCGCTGGATCGCCCAAGATGGTGCAGTTATAGCACTGCATGCAGGACTTGGGAAGCCAGGTGATGAGGTCGCCCACCTGCACCTGCTTGCCGGTCACGTCGTAGAGGGGGGTATCGCCGCCGATGGCCTCCACCCGGGCCACGTTCTCGTGGCCCAGGACGGCCGGTGTGCGCACCGGCACCTTGCCGTGGAGGATGTGGACATCCGTGCCGCAGACCCCGGCCATGACCATGCGTCCCAAGACGGCGCCATCGGCCAGGGGCGGGATCTCCACCTCGCGGATTTGAAAAGGGCGTTCGGCCGGCGTTTTGATCTCCGGCAACACGGCCACCCGTGCCTTGTTCACCGGGCATCCTCCTTCAGAATCTCCTGGGCTGCCCAGCGCTCCAGGTCATGGAGCTTCTGTACCCGGCGCCGAAATTGGGGCGCCGTGCTGAAGCGGGCCTGTAGGAAAGCTTCGAGGATTTCAAAGGCCACCCGGTCGCCCACGATTTGGGCACCCAGGCAGAGCAGGTTGACGTCGTCGTGCTCCACACACTGGTGGGCCGAGTAGTGGTCGTGGCAGACCGCGGCCCGGATGCCGGGGTATTTGTTGCCGGCGATGGCCGCTCCCACCCCGGTTCCGCAGACCAGGATGCCTCGTTCGGCCTGGCCGCTGCGGATCTGCTGGCAGACCTTGCGGGCGATGTCGGGGAAGTCCACCGGCTCGGGGCTGTGGGTGCCGTGGTCGGTCACCTCGTGTCCCCAGGCTTTTAACTTTTCAATGACGGGCCCTTTCAGGGGAAAGCCGGCATGATCGCCGCCCACGGCGAGCTTCATGGCTGTATCTCTCCTCGCTGTGAATGGATGGTTGGATGACAAGACGACACACTACAACTCACCGCCCCTGGATTCCGGTCATCACCACGCCCCGGATGAAGTAGCGCTGGCCGAAGAAGAAGAGCACCAGGATAGGTACAACCAGGAACATGGAGGCGGCCATGCTGATGTGCCAGGAGGCATCGCTGGGATTGATGAACGCACGCAGGCCCAGCGCCAGGGTCTTGTTGCGCTCGCTGAAAAGATAGATCAGGGGCAACAGGAAGTCGTTCCAGTGGTGGACGAAGGAGAAGATGCCGATGGCGATGAGCACCGGTTTGGTCAACGGCGCCAGGATCAGCCACCAGATCTGCCAGTTGGACGCGCCGTCGATGCGGGCCGCTTCGTCGAAGTCCCGGGGAATGGTCAGATAAAACTGCCGCACCAGGAAGATGTTGAACGGCCCGCCGCCGAAGAAGGGCGGGACGATCAAGGGCAGGAAGGTGTCCAGCCAGCCCAACCAACGGAACAGGATAAAGCGGGGGATCAGGGTGACTACATCGGGCAGCATCATGGTACTGAGCAGCAGGATAAAGAGGGGCCCCCGGCCCGGGAAACGCAGCCGGGCAAAGCCAAAGGCCACCATAGAGCTGGTCAGGACGTTGCCCGTGATGGCGAAGGCGGTGATGGTGGCGGTGTTCATCAGCCAGCGCAGCAGCGGTGCCCGGCGCAGGGCCTCCGCATAGTTGGACCATTGGATGGGGTCGGGGATCCAGACCGGCGGATAGGCGAAGACCTGCCCCTGGGTTTTCAGAGAGCTGGAGATCATCCAGATCAGGGGAATCATGAAAATGGCGCTCAGCACCACCATGACCACATACTGGACCGTACGTACCAGGTAGCGCCGCAGGGGCCTGCGGGCACGGACATGGCGGCGGGCTACTGGACCGGTCAGGACGTTCGAACCCGATTTACTCGTGGGGATCGCCATGGCTATGTCTCCCCTCCCTCGTAGTAGACCCACGCGTCGGAGAGCCGTAATTGGAGCAGGGTGAAGACCAGGATGATCAGGAACAGGAGCCAGGCCAGCGCCGAGGCAAAGCCCATACGGAACTGTTCAAAACCCAGCCGATACAGGTAGAGCACGACAAAGAGGGTCGCATGTTGGGGGCCGCCGTTGGTCAACAGGTAGGCGCTGGTGAAAACCTGGAACGAGCCGATGATGCCCAGCACCAGGTTGAACAGGATCACGGGCGAGAGCATGGGTAATGTGACGGCTCGAAAGCTGTGCCACCAGTTGGCGCCATCGATCTCGGCCGCGTCGTAGAGGGAACGGGGAATCCCCTGCAGGCCGGCCAGAAAGATCACCATGGTGTTGCCCACCCCCCATAGACTCATCAAAATGAAGGATGGTTTGGCCGTTTCCGGTGCCCAGATCCACTGGGATTCGGGCAGACCCAGCATGCGGAGCAACTGGTTGGCCAGCCCCACTTCGGGGTTGAAGACCCAGAACCAGAGCACCGCGCTGGCTACGGCCGGCATCACCGACGGCAGATAGAAAAAGGTGCGAAACAGGGATTGGAACCGGATCTGCATGGTCAGCAGCATGGCCGATCCCAGGGCCACCATCAGGGACAAGGGAACACTGATGAAGGTGTAGTAGGCAGTGTTCCAAAGGGAAATGCCCACCAGGCGGGTGGTGAATAGCTGTTCGAAGTTCTGAATTCCTACCCACTTGGGTGGGCTGAAGAGATCCCACTCCATGAAGGCCAGGATGATGGAGGCGATCATGGGGCCGGCCACCCAGAGCACAAACCCGATTAGCCAGGGGGCAATGAACAGGTAGCCGTCGATCATCTCCTGGCGCCGTAAATTGGAAAGTTGTGTTTTCGCCATGGTTGCCCCCGCTTGACAGGTCAAAACCGCAGCGGGTCGACGATGGGGAGGGGATTGGCCGGAGGCCGATCCCCTCCCCCCAGCGCCGTCCCTTTACCACTCCAACTCGGCTAAGAGCTCGTCGATCTGTTGCTTGGCGGCCGCAGCGGCTCCTTCGATGTCGTCGCTGGCGCAGGTCCAGATGGGATCGAAGTGTTCCATATAGATATCCTTGATGCGAGACTGGTTGGGCGGGAATTTGAAGGAGATGACTTCCACGCCCTCCAGCTCCTTTTGGAAGGGATCCGTGTGTACCGCGGCGAAGTGTTCGGGGTAGCCGTCCTCCGGGATGATGGCGTCCACCGCTTCCTTTCGGGAGACCCCCCACCGCTTCTGCTGGCCGATAAATCGCTGGACCGGCAGACTGGTCAGATATTTAACCAGCTCCCAGCCCTCCTCCGGGTGGCTGGCCTGGGTGGGGACGGCCCAGCCACTGCAGCCGACGACCGAGTATTGGCCACCCGGGCCACCGGGGATGTAGGTCACATCGTACTGGAAGGTCACCCCCTCCTCCCGGGAGAAGAAATCCATGATATGGAAACTGACCGCCATGGCCGTCAGCCCGGCCCGGAAGGGATCGCCCTGGCCCTCGGTCTGGGCTGCCATCGGGCTGCTCTTCTGCACGCAGCGCATGGTGTGGAACATGCGGAAGTGCTCCAACACCGGCGGATCGGTGATCAGGGTCTGGCTGTAGGCCTCATCGTACCAGTCGCCGCCCCGGGCCTTGACAAAACCCCGGGCATTCTCGCTGTTGTTGGGCGCCGGCGAATCCAGCCAGGAGAACCCCCACTGGACGATGTTGTCGGGATCAAAGTTGGGGCTGCTGGCCGGGTTGCCGTTCTGATCCCGGGTCAGCTCCAGGGCCAGGTTCTGGAACTCGTCCAGGGTCCAGTGCAGCGAGGGGTACTCCAGGCCGGCCTCGTCGAACTTGTCTTTGTTGTAGTAGACGCCCCAGGCCGCGCTGTCTTTGGGAATGCCGTAGGTCTTGCCGTTGTGGCTGAAGGCATCGAAGAGGGCGGGGATGTAGTCCTCGGGGTTGACGCCGTCCCGTTCCATATAGGGCACCAGGTCCCGCAGGGCGCCCCGATAGGCATAGTCCTGCACGATACTCATGTGCTGGTGGATCATGTCTGGCACCACGCCGCCGGCCAGCATGGTGGGCAGCTTGGTCATGTAGTCGGCCCAGGCTTCAAAGGAGACGTTGACCTTGATGTTGGGGTGCTCTGCCATGAAGTCTTCGATGAACTGGGTGTACATTTCCCGTTCACGGCCCAGCGCGGCCGGTGTGATGAAGTCGATGGTTACTGTCTCGGAGGCGGGTTCACTGCCGCCGCCGGATTCACCAGGAGCAGCGGCCGGCGCAGCGCCAGGGGCCTGGCAGGCGGCTGCCAGGGTGCCCAGGCTGAGCAACGCTGCCCCTTTCAACAACTGGCGTCGGGACAAAGTGTGTCCCTTCAGGGTCTGTTGCATGGTAGTTCCTCCTCAGGATAGTCACTGGTTGACTCAACATGGGGGGAAATGGGAAGACAGTCAACTCACTACGACTTTGCAAGACAATCAATATCATTACTACTGGAACTGGCTGTAGTACGCCTCCACCGTTTCGATGTCCACGGTGGCGTCATGTTCCATGCCCAGCTGGTCGTAGAGCTTGCGCCGGGCGTGCATGTCGGCCAGCAGGATAGCCCGGGCGTGGGTGGCCACCTCCTGGGCGACCTCGATGGGTACCACGATCACGCCATCATCGTCGCAGCCCACGATGTCCCCAGGCCGCACCTGGGCGCCGCCGCAGCCCACCGTGGCCTGGACTTCCACCACCTGGATGCGGCCGGGGATGATGGTGCGGCCCCGGCGACGGGCGCAGATGGGGGTGCGCTGCAGGGCCACTTCGGCCGTGTCCCGGCAGTAGCCGTCGGTCACAATGCCCACCGCGCCCTGGGCAATGACGCCCAGGCTGTTGGCCGAGCCCCAGTAGCCCACCTCCTTGGCCCCGCCGGTGTCGGTGACGATGACGTGGCCTGGCCGGATCAGGTCCCGGATGCCAATGTTGCCCACCTCTTTGAACCAGATGCCATGGGCATTGACGATGTCCTCGGTGGTGTCCAGCTTCCACATGGGCCGGTTGGCCGGCACACAGCGGATGGTCAGGGCCGGCCCCCAGAATTTCATGCCCAGCCAGAGGGGGCGGATCTCCGGATCCATCAGGCCGATGTCGAAATAGCCGATGCCATCCATGGCGTCGGCCACGTCGACGACGCGCAGGTACTTGTACAGCTTCGCTACTTCAAACGGGTCGATTTCGCTTGCACTCATGGACCATTCTCCTGGATGATTGGGTTGGTTGAAGGAACTCTGGCCATCATGGCACACAGGCGTCTGGCTTAAACGGATTACACCGCATCTGAGAATGCTCCCTCCGCATACGGCCAACTATCGGGAAGAACTGAATCTGTGCTCATCTGGGGCATCCGTGGCTCGAATCAAATCTGCAAAGGGAGTGGACGGACCGGTCTGGTCAGGCATGTTGCGGGCAAATCGGGGGATGGCACCGGCTTCAAGCCTCTGGCAAGGGGGGAGGAGGGCTCTGCTCCGGCACGGCGGTGGCATCCCAGGTACCCAGGCGTTCCGTCAGCCACTCCTGCCGGGAGATCAGTCGGTTGTGCAGCACAATCTGTTGGGGCGTGGGGTCCAGCTCCTCCTCCACCTGGCCGATGAGGAGCTCCGCGGCCAGGCGGCCCATCTCCCGGGCCGGCTGGGCGATCAGGGTGAGGGGCGGGCGATAGAGCCGGGCCGCCTTGAACGCCCCAAAGCCGGCCACATCCACCGGATCCGGCCAGGTGATGCCCAGCTCCTGGAGGGCCACGATGGCCCCCTGGGTCATCACGTTGTTGAAGACAAAGAGGGCGTCGGGCGGATCGGGACGCTGCATCAGCTGGTAGGTGGCCTGGTAGCCGCCCTCCAGGTTGGCCCACCCACACACTTCCAGACCGTCCAGGGGGAGTCCGGCAGCGGCCAGGGCCCGGCGGTAGCCCTGGCGGCGGGCCCTGGTGGTGAAGACGTCAGGCAGGCCGGTGATGGCGGCAATACGCCGGCGCCCCTGGGCAATGAGATGTTGCACACATTGGAAGGCCGCCTCTTCGTCGTTCGAGGTGATGGAGGTGCAGGGCAGGCTGTCCACCCGCCGGTTGATGAGCACCATGGGCATGCCGTCGGCCAGGAAGGGCTGGATGTGTCCGGCGTCGCCAGGGGCCGGCGCCAGGACGATGCCTGCTACCAACTGTCGGTCCAGCACCTCCAGGTACGTTTTCTCCCGTTGTGGATCCTCATCGGTGTTGCAGACGATCAGGTTGTAACCCCGTTGTCGGGCGACCTGTTCCGCGGCGTGCGCGGCCTCGGTGAAGAAGACATTTTCGATGGTGGAAACCACAAAGCCGATCAGGTTGGAGCGGCGGCGGCGTAGGGAGCGGGCCACCTGGTCGGGGCGATAGTTGAGCGCCTTCACCGCCTCCAGCACCCGCTGGCGGGTTTCGCTGTTGACGTGGGGGTGGCCGGCCAGGGCCCGGCTGACGGTGGCGATGGAGACCCCCGCCCGCTCGGCTACGTCACGGATGGTCGACATGGTTGCCCTCGGGTAGGCGGACAGTGGACGATGATATTTCTGGCGTGCCAAGGGAGCAAACAGAGATGCAGACGTTGCAGCGCCGATGCTGTAAACGTTTAGCTGTAAACGTTTACATGTCTGTTTGGCCTATACTGTAAACGTTTACATGATCTTTGTCAAGCCCCAAAACCTTAAAATTTCGCGCCCAATGGGCAGATCGGTCCGCTTCTGCCGGAGGAGGCGTTGGCAGAAGGAAGCCCTGGGTGATTCACGTAGAGAAAACAGAATGGAGAAAACAAAAAGGCCGATGAATTTTCATCGGCCTGGGGTGGGGAAGTCGGGGCGAGAGGATTTGAACCTCCGACCTCATCGACCCGAACGATGCGCGCTACCGGCCTGCGCTACGCCCCGACAACACCTGTAAGTATAGCCCACTCCCGCCAAATTGCCAAATTGGGCTCGTTCCCAGGTAGGGCCCATTCCCCCATTCTAGGGCTTATTACCTATGGTTCGCTCATTTTTAGGATGGTTTGACGGAATCGGCGCAGAGCCTAGCGTAGATCTCTGTCGAGAAGTCCAACAAGGCGAGGATGCGCTGTTGCACCTCAGACAGAGGGGTCAGATGACGATGGATTCGATGAGGCTCCTGAATCACCGTCAGGGTGATCTCCTGGAAGGCCTCCAGGAGGCGCTCTGCGCTCGGCCGCGCTGTGGCTCGTGTGGGATTGCCGGCATACAACCCGGCCAGTGCCGCTCCTGTCGCAGCCAGGTTGCGGCGGACGACGAATTCCAGCAGCGTCAGCACGCGCAGGCCGATGGCCAGCAGCCGGATCAGGCCGGTGACTCGATCATCCCGTTGGAGATACATGGGAGTCAACGAGAGCGGCCGCC
>NZ_VIGC02000024.1 GCF_006569185.2 Litorilinea aerophila
GGTCAGCGTCCTCATTTGACCTTTGCAGGGGAGTCATCATGGGGAGGTTTTATCGTGCTTCGTATCCATCTGTACCTGCCCTGCCGCCAGGTTTGGCTGCAGCTGCTCCTGGGGCTGGCTGTGGCCCTGTTGCTGGCCGGCTGTGGACGCCTGCGTCCGGCTGAGCCCACCCCCACCCCGGTGACCCTGCGCTACGTCTCCGGAGCCGCCCAGACAGAGGTGGAGCAGGAGCTCCTGGCCCGCTTCCACGAGCTTCACCCCCACATCACTGTGGATCGCCAGCGCTTCGCCATGGCCCCCCAGCGCTACCTGACCGATGGGCCGCCCGATGTGCTCACCATCATGCCGGGCTACTGGCTGGAGGCCGCCATCCAGGCGGGGCTGGTGGCGGACGTCAGCGATGTCTGGCAGATGGCTGACCTGGACCAGCACCTGCCGCCTTTCCTGACGGCCATGGCCACCCACGGCGGCAAACAGTTTTTCCTCCCGGCCGGCTATGCCTGGTCGGCCCTCTACTACAACCGGGCCCGCTTCGAGCAGATGGGCCTGACGCCGCCGGCCACCTGGGATGAGCTGCTGGCCGTGGCCGACGTCCTCCAATCCCAGGGGATCACCCCCTTTGCCCTGCCCGGGGACGATGCCTGGGCTACCTCCCTCTGGTTCGACTATCTGATTCTGCGGCTGTACGGCGCGGACGTGCACCAGGCCCTGGCCCGGGGACAGCTTCCCTTTGACGATGCCCGGGTGCGCACGGTCCTGGAGACCTGGCAGCTGCTCTTCGACCGGGGCTATTTCCTGGAGCACCCCGAGCGCCTGAGTACCCTGGAGAGCGCCCTGGCCCTGGTGGAGCATGGGGAGTCCGGGCTGATGGATGCCACCGCGGGCATGGCCCTGCTGGGGCCCGGCGCCCTGGACGACCTGCCGGCCAATTTCCGGGAGCAACTGGCCTTTGCCCCCTTCCCCAGCCTGGATTCCACCATCCCCCGGGCCGAGGTGCTGGTGACCCTGGGCATGGTGGCCCCCATGGACGCGCCCCACCTGCCCGAGGCCATGACCTTTCTGGCGTTCCTGGCCTCGCCGGAAGCCCAGGCCACCCTCACCCAGCACGCCGGACAGGAGTTTGTCTTCGCGCCGGCCCGCACCGATGTGGACCAGGAGGCCCTGCCGGCCCTGGTGCGCCAGGGCGTGACGCTGTTGGAGGGCGCGGATCAGGCCGTGCTGCCCCTGATCCTGCAGTTGCCCAACGAGATGGCCAGCGTGTACGGCCGCCGTTTGACCCAGTTTGCCCAGGCCGCAGCCCAACAGGACGGGGACATCGACAGCACCCTGGCCGCCCTGGAAGCCGCCCGGCAGTCGGCCCTCACCCAGGGACTCCTTCCGGAAGGCAACTGAAGATAGCGACAACTGAAGATAGCGACAGAGATAACTTGAAGAGGAGAGACCCATGGGGTTGACCATCGGGCTGATCGGCCTGCCCAACGTGGGCAAAAGCACCGTCTTCAACGCCCTCATTGAAGAACAGCAGGCCGAAGTGGCCAACTATCCCTTCTGCACCATTGAGCCCAACCGGGCCATCGTGCCGGTCCGCGACCCCCGGGTGGAGACCATCGCCCGGCTGACCGGCGTAGCCCGCATCATCTACGCCACGGTGGAGTTCGTGGACATCGCCGGTCTGGTGAAGGGGGCCAGCCAGGGGGAAGGGTTGGGCAACCAGTTCCTGGGCCACATCCGCAACACGGCTGCCCTGGTCCACGTGGTGCGTTGCTTTGAAGACGAGAACGTGGTCCACGTCCACGGAGAGCTGGATCCCCGGGCCGACATTGAAACCGTCAATCTAGAGTTGATCCTGGCCGACCTGGAGCAGCTCCAGCGCAAGATCGAGCGGCTCAGCCGCCAGGCCAAGGCAGACCGGCACCTCCAGCCCGTCCTGGATCTGGCCCGGCGACTGGAGGAGCACCTGGCCGCGGGGCGCCTGGCCAGCCAATTTCAGGAGCGGGAGAGCCAGGCGTTCCAGCAGCTCAACCGGGAGCTCCAGTTCCTCACGGCCAAGCCGGTCATCTACGCCGCCAACGTGGATGAAGCCGGCCTGGCCGAGGACAACGACTATGTGCGAGCCGTGCAGGCGGTGGCCGCTGAACAGGGCGCTGCCATGGTCAAGCTGTGCGCCCAGCTGGAGGCCGAAATGGCCGGCCTCAGCCTGGACGAAAGGCATCAATTCCTGCAGGCGTCCGGCGCCTCCGAGAGCGGCCTGGAGCAGGTGGTGCGCACCAGCTTTCGGCTGCTGGGGCTCATCACCTTCTTCACTTTCAACGAAGAAGAAGCGCGCGCGTGGGAGATTCCCCAGGGATCGACCGCGCCGGAGGCTGCGGGCACCATCCACACCGACTTCCAGCGGGGCTTCATCCGCGCCGAAGTGCTACCCTATGAGCAGTTTGTGCAATATGGAAGCTGGCAGGCAGCCCGTACCGCCGGCGCGGTGCGGCTGGAAGGGAAGGAGTACGTGGTGCAGGACGGCGATATCATCTTCTTCCGCTTCCACGTTTGATGGGCCGGCCTAATGCTCATGGGGCCGGTCGTGTTGGTGCAGGGGCGTGTGCCGGTGAAAGATCCCCTGCTGGTGCATCCGCTGGTGGAGGCGGTTGTAGGCCGCTTCCAGTCGGGCCCGGAGCTGCCGGAAGCGCTGGGCTTCCGGGCGAGGGGCCAGGGTATCCACATAGGCGATGGCTCCCTCAATTTGATCCAGCACCGCGGCAGCATCCGTGGGAGAGAACAGGGGCTTTCCGTCCACCAACACCTGCACCGCACTGGTGTGGGCCGCAATCTCTCCGGCCTGGCCCTTGTAGCTGCCCCGCACCCGCAGCGCGATCCAGGTGGATTCCCGGATGGGCAAGGCAACGCTCCCCGATGCGTCCAGGGCTTTGCCCACGTGCACCTGCTCTGCCGTCAGGCCGCCGACCACCACCTCCACCTGCTCAATGGGCAGGCTCACCGATTCCACCCGCCAGGTCACCTGGACGGTGCCGCCGCCGGCGGGCAGGTGCACCTGTCCACCGGGACTCACCCCCTCCACGGTGATGGCCGCCAGCGGGCCCACGGTCACAAAGGTATTGCCGTCCCGCACCGCGGCCATCCAGTTCTC
This sequence comes from Litorilinea aerophila, assembly GCF_006569185.2. Classification (NCBI taxonomy): domain Bacteria; kingdom Bacillati; phylum Chloroflexota; class Caldilineae; order Caldilineales; family Caldilineaceae; genus Litorilinea; species Litorilinea aerophila. Next base: position 3,140 of record NZ_VIGC02000024.1, read on the forward strand.
GTAGGTGAATTCCCGTTCCCCCAGGTGGGCATAGGTGCGGATGCCGCCCAGCAGGGAGGACGCGGCCATTTTGTCGGAGCCGCCCACCACCGGGATCTGGTAGCCCAGGTTGAGGTAGCGGTACCAATCGGCCAGCCCGTATGGGTTGACCTGGATGTTGTTGGGCGAGAGGGGGTTGAAGGTCATCATCTCGGTGGCGTGGACCACCCCCAGCACGAAGTCGGCCGCGCGTTCCAACTGGGGGTTGGGCGCATGGGGCATGACCACCAGCCCCCCCTGGGCGATGCAGCGTTCGGCCCACTCGGCCATGGTCACTTCCAACGGGTCGCCGATGGCCGATTCGGTGGGGCCGCCTGTGCAGAGGGGGTGGATCATGGCGCCGGCATAGCCCAAGAGTGAAATGTGCCCCAGGACTTGCATGCGGTTTTCCGTGCCCACCCGTACCAGGAACTCCCCATCCCCGCCAAACTCCCGGGCGCCGAAGGTGGTCTTGCCGTCGAAATCCCCCACGTTGCTGAACATTTCACCCCACTGGCTGGCCAGCAGATTGACCACGTTGACCCCTTCTGCCTGTCCTTCCAGCAGAGCTGTCTGGGGACTCAGGAAGTGGACATGGGTGTCGGCGGTGACCCATCCCTGCTCCCGCCAGCGCAGAACCTTGTCCAGCTCGAAGACAAGTTCTTCCGTTTCGGGCTTCACCTCCACTCGAGTGCGGATGGGTCTGACTTCGTACCCCCGGGTGATCTCCACGTAGACCCAACCCAGGGGCAGGTCCACCACACAATGGCCGTCGATGTAGCTGTACTGGTTGTAGAGGTTCACGAACTCGGCGTAGTTATCTTCGAACCAGTAGCCGTTGACCTTGCGGTGATGCCCCCGGGGCGGCAGATATTCCCCCGCCTCGCCGTGCATGTGCAGGCGCACGGCCACAGGCTGTCCGCTCTCCCGTGCCACCACCCGCACCGTGACCGGCCGGTGCGCCGGCTTCACTTCCACCACAGCCGGGTGATCCAGGGTGGCCAGATCCACCGCCAGATGGCTGTCTGGGCCGGTGGTCAGGTAGAGCCGGGCATGGGGATGTGCGGCGTACTCCACCAGCACCTCCCGGTCGGAGCGCCGGGGCTGGACCACCGGCTCTTCACCCTGCCAGCGGTCGGCGTCGTAGTCCAGGGCGGCCCGAGCCGAGATCACCGTGCCCAGGTCGATGTCCACTCCTTCCAGCTCACCCAGACGATTGACTTCCACCCCCTCGGGCAAGGTCAGTCGGAGCTTGCGGCGCACGCCGGGCCGCAGGGGGTGCTCCTGGAGCTGGGTGATGGAGATGGCGTAGATCACGGCCCGCTCCTCGCCCGGGCTCAGCACCAGTTGGCGGATGGGGCGCTCTGGGTGGGGGTTGGGCAGGGCATAGACCCACAGATGCTCCGGGCGCACCTCCCGGCCAGAGATGTGGCGGGTTTCTCCCCGGCCGTAAGGCTGCCGGGGGACCCGACCCAGGATCTGCTCGTCGGTGGTGGTGAGGAAGACCTCGGGCTTCTGGGCCGGCATGGCCGCGAAGGGGCTGGCACCCCACTGGATGCGACTCTGCTGGATGGCGAAGCGTCGCAGGATCGGGGTGGCTGCTGCCTGGCCGTCGGCATATTCCAGGGTATACTGGGCCACCTGGGTGCCCAACTCGTTGCCGTCGGTGGCATAGTCGGCCAGCCCTTGCTGGTAGCAGGTTACCCGATCCTCCACGGCGTGGAGGAAGAGGATGTAGGAGGCCCTGGCGCCGTCCAGGGGGATGGTGACCGGCTCCTGGTCCAACAGGATGACATTGGGGCTGTCTGCCGGCCCCAGCTCGAAGGGGATGCCCAGGATGTTCTGCAGGCCGTGTCGGTTCGCGTAGTCCTGCGGTGGGCGCAGCGTGGCGTCCAAATGCCGGCGGTCCTGGTTCCACAGGCCGGCCAGGTTGACCGGGGAGAAATGGGGCGAGGGAGGTGTAGACATAGGGCGCGCTCCTTGGCTCTGGGTGGACCGTTTTGTCTTTTGGCGAGGCTGGCTCTATAATAGCCTCTCACACGCCGCGGGTCCGTCTTCCCAGGGAAGCCAGCACCCGCGTGCTGGATGGTCGTTGTTCCTGTTTGTCAGTTGTTCCTGTTGGCCAACGGATAGTCCGGTGAAAAATCCGCTACATTTTGCCGCCCGGAGCCGGGAGCGGGAGGAAGCAACGCCCCAGGCGATTCCATCCGAAGCGGCTGTGCCCCAGGAAACCGATACCGCCGCCGACGGTGAGTCTGCGCCTGACGCCCAGGTGGGTACCCAGGCAGAGGAGGCGCTGTTGGTGGAGCAGGCCCGGCAGGATCCGGCCGCGTTTGGCATCCTCTACGAGCGCTACGTCGATCGGATCTACGCCTACATCTTCCACCGGGTCGGAAATACTCAGGACGCGGAAGACCTGACCGCCCGCACCTTTTACCGGGCGTTGGATCGCCTGGATTCGTATGAGGATCGGGGGCTTCCCTTTTCTGCCTGGCTCTTCCGCATTGCCCACAACCTGGTGGCCAACTGGCACCGCGACCGGAAGCGGCGTCATTTCCTCTCCCTGGACCGCCTCTGGTTCCATGGCCACAGCCAGGAGTCGCCTGAGGAACGGGTGGAAGAGGAGGAGAGGCTGGCTGCCCTCTCCGCTGCCATTGAGCGCCTGCCCGAGGAGCGGAAGAATCTGCTTTTCTACAAATTTGGCAGCCGGCTCTCCAATCTGGAGATCGGGGAGCTCATGAACAAGAGTGAAAGCGCCATCAAATCCCTCTACTTTCGGACCCTGGCGGCCCTGCGCAAGGACCTGGAAGCCCGGGGGTGGGGGATGAACGCGGATGGCCATTCATCAGAGGCCGAAGACGACCAGGAACAGCTGTCATGACTGGGAAGGAGTCCTGAATGGAGCGTTTGTGGCATTGGCTCCGGGCGTGCTGGCCGGTGGAAGGGCAACAACCCGGTGTCGATCTGGGGGAAGGGCGGGTATTGCCGGCGGAGGAAGTCCTGGAGAGCCACTTTCGTCGCCTGTCCACAGCCCGGGGCGCCCGGACCCAAAACGTGACCGTCCAGGTGGGCGAGAATTTGACCGCGGCCATCACCGTCCTGGCGCCACACCTCTTCCCCCTCACCGTTCTGGCCGAGGACGTGGCCCAGGCTTTGCCCCAGGTCCATCCTGCGCCCCACTTCCGCCAGACCCTCCATCAGGCCCTGGAACGTACCCACCGGCAACATACAGCACAGCGCCTGTTGGGGACGCGTCCTGCGCCGACTCAGAACACGTCCCCATGGCCACAATGGGGATCCTTTGCCCTGTTGGGCCTGTGTACCTTTCTGCTGTTAGCCCTCGGCTACCGCTGGCAATACGGCCACAGACAGTAGGTCAACCTCGGCGGAAATCCACCTGCAGGCACCCAATCCCCACGGCTGAACTACATGCTGGTGCGGTTGTGAAGGATAGCGATGTAGCGCTCCGTGGGGCTGACTTCTGGGCCGGCCTCTCCCGCGTCCTCTTCATCCAATCCACGGCTTCCCGCTGGCGCGGCCAGCCGGGCCGGACCGACGCCCGGCACTTCGATCATGGCCTGGGCATCGCTCTGGGCCAGCTTGAGGACGCCGTCGGCCAGGGCTGCGCTGGCGGCTTCCCGCTGGCGGATGGCGCTGTTGGCCAGGAAGTTTTTGAACTGGGTGATGATGCCCAGGATGTCGTGGGCCGGCTTGGAGCCGCTGCCGATGATCACGCCGGTGAGCACCACATCCCACAGTACCGGCACGTTGTCCAAAAAGGCCGGCGCCAGCGGGCGCAGATACTCCAGCAGCCGCATGCCGGTGAAGTTGGAGACCAGGATGCCGATCACAATGCCCAGCACCAGGCTCGTTCCGCTTTTGAACTGGAGATACTGGGGAGATTTCAACTGGGCCGGCTGGCCGCCCCGGAAGTTGAGGATGATCCAGTCTACATAATTCCAGAAAACTTCGATGGCACGCTCAATGCCGACAGAAGCGGTCAGCAACGGCAGCAACACCGGCCAGATGCTGACGTTGTCGCTGCCCGCCTCCTGGGTGAGCGACGCGGCCTGGGCCACGGCCGCCCCTGTCAACAGGGGCAGGAGCGCCAGGGTCGCGCTTCCCAGGATACGGCGGCATAAAGGCCACGGCAGAAATTGGGCCACACTGCCTCTGGCGGAACCCATTGGCGCAATGCCGCCGGGCTCTATCGTCTTCGTGGGAAGAAAGGCCTGAAACGGCTGGCGTACTGTATGAGTCAGGCGCCCGTTGGGGCGGCGTCGTTGCATAGAAATTCATTCCTCCTTGCCTGCGAAAATCCAGCTACCTGGATCCCGATCCTGGGGCGGGTCCTCTGGCTGGAGCCCTCAACCCGACCCCTTTTGCCACCTGCCGGGTAGCATACCCTCCTCAATAGGCTTTTGCCAATTCCACCAGCAGGCGTACGCCATAGCCCGCCGCGCCCTTGGGGATCAGCGGGTTCTGGTCGCTCTTGGCCCAGGCCATGGCTGCAATGTCCAGGTGGGCCCAGGGGTAACCCTCGGTGAAGTGTTCCAGGAACTTGGCGCTGGTGGCCACGCCGCCATCCCGCCCGCCGCTGTTCTTCACCTCGGCCATGTCGCTTTTGATCTCCTCCTTGTACTCGTCGTACAAGGGCATGGGCCAGAGGCGTTCCCCGCTCCGGTCCGCCGCGCCCAGGAGGGCCTGTTGCAGGGCTTCATCGTTGGCGAAGAGGCCGGCTGCCTGGGTGCCCAGGGCCACGCCGATGGCGCCGGTCAGGGTGGCCAGGTCCACCACCGCGGCCGGGTTGAAGCGCGCCACATAGCCCAGGGCATCGGCCAGAACCAGGCGCCCTTCCGCGTCGGTGCTGATGATCTCCGCGGTCTTGCCGGTCATGCTGGTGAGGATGTCGCCCGGCCGGTAGGCGGCGCCGTCGGGCATGTTCTCCACGCAGGCAGCCACGCCGATCACCCGCCGGGGCAGCCCCAGGCGGGCAATGGCCTCCAGCGCGCCGATCACCGCTGCGGCGCCGCTCATGTCGTCTTTCATGTACCACATGTTGGCCGACGGCTTGAGGCTGATACCGCCTGTGTCGAAGGTGATGCCCTTGCCCACCAGCACCAGGGGCTGCTGCGCCTCGCTGCCGGCGGGGGCGTGCTCCAGGATGATGAGCTGGGCCTCGTTGGCGCTGCCCTGGCTAACGGCCAGCAGCATCCCCATCTTCAGCTCCCGCATCTCCGCCTCGCCCAGCACCGTGCATCGGAGGCCTACCTCCTCGGCCATGGCCTGGGCCCGCCGGGCGAACTCCACCGGCGTGAGGACATTGGGCGGCTCGCTGATGTAATCCCGCGCCCGGTAGACACCGGTCGCGATGGCCTGGCCAGCCTGCACGCCGGCGGCCACAGCATCCACCCTGGCGGCGTCGAACTCCACCACGGTGCAGGTCTCCAGGTGGCTGGACTGGGGCTCACGTTTGTATTGGGGGGGCGTGTAGTCGGCCAGCAGGGTCCCTTCGGCCAGGGCCTGGGCTGCGTCCGTAGGTTCCAGACCGCCCGCGCCCCCGCCGTGAACCACCGTGGCGAAGCGGCGCACGCCCTTCATCCGGCCCAAGGCCCGGGCCGCAGTGGCAGCTGCTTTGCGCGCGGCGTGGAGGTCGAAACGCTCCTGGGGGCCCAGGCCCACCACCAGCACCCGCGGGGCCGGGATCTGGCCACTGGTGTAGAGGGTTGCGGTGGTGCCTGCCTCGCCGCTGAAGTCACCGCTCTGGATGAGCCGGCGGATAGCGCCATCCAATGCCCGATCCAGCGCGCCGGTGGCGCCAGCTGGTTCCGTCACGCCGGCGAAGAGGTTCACCACAATGCAGTCGGCTTCTTGCTGGACAATGTTCCCTTGAACGACCTGTAGCTGGATCACGGTGTTTCTTGACCTCTATTTTGATGTTTTGGGATGGTTGTTCTTTGCTGTTAACGAGTAGGGCCCGCCCCTACGGGGCAGGGTCGCTCCTTCATCTGCCTGGGCTCAATCGGGGCGAAAAATTTTTCGCCCCTACATCCCGGTTAGCGCATGCGTCGCCATGCCTTCATCTGCCTGGGTCTGGTACCTTCGGGCGGGCACGGGGGCCCGCCCCTACGGGACATGGCCGCTCCTTCATCTGCCTGGGCTCAATCGGGGCGAAAAATTTTTCGCCCCTACAAGGACCGGCGCCCTTCCGCAGGCGCGTTACCGTTTCCCCTGTCCTCAACCCAGCGCGGCCCGCAGGCGCTCAGCCGCCTCCTCCAGCAGGTCGTCGGTCTTGCAGAAGGTGAATCGGGCCAGATTGTCCGTCAGGTGCTTGTGGGGCGGGCTGTAGAAGGGGCTGGGCGGAATCGCCGCCACGCCGACCTCCTGGGTGAACCAGCGGCAGACTGCGTAGTCCCGCCGGGTGTTGGGCGGCACGGGCACATCCAGGTGGCCGGTTTCAAAGATGATAAAGTACGATCCATCCGGCGAGACGGGCTGGAGCCCCACTTCCTGGAGCACCTGGAGGAGCCTGTCCCGCTTTTGGCGGTACGTGGTGCGCAGCCAGTTGAAATAGCCCCGGGCCTCGGCCTCCTCAAAGGCACAGGCCACCGCCTCCTGCAGGGGCGTGGCCACCGCGAAGGGGATCCACTGGTGGGCCATGAAGATGGCGTGGGCGATGGGCGCCGGCGCAATGGCCCAACCGATCTTCCAGCCGGTGACCGAAAAGGTCTTGCCCGCGCTGCCCAGGGTGATGGTCCGTTCCCACATGCCGGGGAGGGTGGCGATGCGCACATGCTCCACCGGCTCCTGACCGTCGCCGTAGACCATCCACTCGTACACTTCGTCGCTCAGCACATAGGCATCGAATTCCTGGACCAGGGCTGCGATCTGGGCCAGCTCCTCCCGGCTGAAGACCTTGCCGATGGGGTTCTGGGGGGTGTTGAGGATCAACAGGCGGGTGCGGGGACTGAAGGCCGCCCGCAGCTCATCCATGTCCAGGGCCCAGCCGGCGGCCCGCTCTCGATTCGCCGTGGGCCGCAAGGGCACGTAGACCGGCGTGCCACCAGCCATGGTCACGGCCGCCGGGTAGCTGTCGTAGAAGGGTTCGATCAGGATCACCTCGTCGCCCGGCTCCACCAGGGCCTGGATGGTGGCGAAGATGCCCTCGGTGGCACCCACGGTGACCACGATCTCGTGCAGCGGATCCAGCTCCCGGCCGAAGAGGGGGCTGTAAACCGCAGACAGGGCGTTGACCAGCCGGGGATGGCCGGCGCTGCGGGCATACTGGTTGAGATCGGCCGCGATGGCCCGTTGGGCGGCTTCCTTGATGAAGTCGGGCGCCGGGAAGTTGGGAAAGCCCTGGCCCAGGTTCACCGCGTTGTGTTCAATGGCCAGGGCGGTGAATTCGGCGAATACGGTGGTGCCGAAGCCGCGCACCCGCGCCGCCGGGGTGAAGGTCTGTTGGGGCGGAATGGTCGATGGCCGCTGGGACATGGTCAACCTCGGTCGTGGTGTAGAGCATCCGGGTCTTCTTGCGGTAGAGTCGTTACTGTCCACGAGATTATAGCTGAATCGCTGGCGGAAGGCCAACCCCAACGCCCGCCTGGGCCTGGACTATCGGCCCAGTTTCCGGACGATCTGGGCCAGGGCGTCGGCTTCCCCCACGTTGCCCGGAAAGACCACGTATGCCAGGCCGGGCAGGCGGCTTTCCGCGCCCGCCTGCCAGACGGGCACGCCCGGCAAGATCTGGCCCAGGACCCAGGCCCGCCGGATGCCCAAGGCCTGGGTGGCGATGTCGCTGGAGGTGATGCCCCCTTTGGCCACCAGGTAGCGAGGACGTACCGACAGCCCTGCCACCATGCGCACCAGGCTCTCGGAGACGCGACGGCCGATGGCCAGGCTGGCCTCGGCATCCGGCCCGGTTACCAGCGCCCGGCTGGTGAAGAGGACCACATCCGCGCCCTGGTCCAGGGCCTGGTTGACCCGATCCACGGCCCGAGCTATCTCCACCTTTTGCCGTTGGTCGTCCAGCAGGGCGGCCACATCCACTTCAATTCCCTGGATGCCGGACTGCCGCAGCAGCACCTCCACCTGGCCGGTGGTCTTGGGCACGTAGGAGCCCACCACAAAGAGGCCGCCGCCCTCTTCGGGCAGGGCCAGGTCGCTGGCCGTGAGGAGGGGGCGAGGCGCCAGGCCGGCCCGCACCTGGACGAAGGACGCGGCAGTCCGATAGAGGAAGCGCTTGCCCTGGGCTTCGGCCTGCAGCAGGCCCGCCACCAGTACTTCCAGATCCCGCAGGCTGGCCGCGTTGACCACGCAGATCCGGCCGCCCGCCAGGGCCATCAGCCGCTCCTGGACCAGGCCAGGCCCGCCAATGCGTAGATCTTCGATGGAGATGGACGCCACCTGGTCGGCGGCAACCCGGCCGCCGGTCTTCTCGGCCACCCACGCCCGCAGGTTGGAGGAGCGGTAGCCGAAGGCCGCGTCCCGGGCGAAGGGCGTTTCCGCCGCGGGGATCAGGTGCTCCCCTTCGGCCACGTAGTGCACGTCGTGGATGGTGTAGCGGCCCCCCTCCAGGAAGAAGGGGATGAGCAGGGTGGCGTCGAAGTCGGTTTCCAGGGCAGCCGCCAGGGCCTCCACCTCGCCTGGGAAGTGGCCCCGCAGGGTGGAGTCGCTGCGGCTGACCACGGCGAAGTCCCGCTGGGCCTCTGCGCCGGCCTGGCGCAGGTTGCGCCCGATCTCCTGGTTCAGGGCCTGGGCTTGGGCCAGGGGAAGGCTGCGGGAATTGGTCAGGATGTAGAAAACCGGGCTGTCGGCGGCCAGCTCTGCCGCCAGGGCCTCCACCTCCCAGCTTGTGAGCACCGGCACGTCGTAGACCGTCTGGGTGCCGGTGGGGTCGTCGTCCAGCACCACCAGCTTGCGTCCGCCGGCCGCCACCTGACGGCGGATCTCCGGAAGCAACGGCTCTGGCCACTCGGCGGGCAGTTGCTGGAAGAGCTCTTGTCGTTGGATGGGCGCGGTATTCATGGTGTTTTCCCTTGGTGGGGTATCGTGGTAGCTTTGCCGAGACCGTGGCCGGCCTTGGGCCGATGATGGAAATCATCCCCCGGAGCCCTTGGGCGTGGGGTGGATGGGGGCTGATGGAAGGCTCTACCCAGGCCAGGCGACCAGGGGGAACCCTGCGGCGACCTCGATGGCCAACAGCCGGTTGTACTTGGCCAGCCGCTCGGACTGGGTGATGGAACCTACCTTGATCTGGTCGCCGCCCCAGCCCACGGCCAGGTCGGCCAGCCAGTTGTCCTCGGTCTCGCCGCTGCGCGCGCTGACGGTCACCTGCCAGCCGGCCCGCCGGGCCAGGACAAAAGCCTGGGCCGCCTCGCTCAGGGTGCCGATCTGGTTGACCTTGAGGAGAAGGGCATTGGCCGCCCCCAGTTCGATGGCCCGCTGGATACGGGCCGGGTTGGTGCAGAGGAGGTCATCGCCCAGGGTGAGGACCCGTTCGCCCAACTGGCGGCGCAGTTCCGGCCAGTGCTCCCAGTCGTCCTCCGCCAGGGCATCCTCCACGCTGACGATGGGATACGCCTCCACCCACTGCCGGACCACCTGAATCTGGGCCAGGCTGTCGTGGGGCTCTTCACCCAGGTGGTAACGTCCGTCCTGGAAGAAGTGGGTGGACGCCACGTCGATGGCCAGGGCCACTTCCTGACCGGGGACGAAGCCGGCGGCGCGAATGGCGGCCACCGCGTCCTCCAGCATGGCCTGGGCGTGGGGAAAGGGTGGGGCCAGGCCCCCCTCATCGGCGGTGAGGGCGCGCATCTGATATTTGCGCCGACAGAGATCGGCCGCGGCCTGGTAGACCGCGTAGGTGGTGCTCAGGGCTTCGTCCATGGTGCGGGCCCGGGCGGGAACTACCAGCACATCCTGGATGGGCACCTGCCCCCCGGCATGCTTGCCGCCGCTGAAGAGGTTGATGGTGGGCCGGGGCAGCCGAAACGAGGCCGGCGCCTGGCCGCCGTCCGTCTGGGCCAGGATGGTCGCGAATTGCTCGTACAGCGGGACGCCCCGGTGGTGGGCCGTGGCCCTGGCGAAGGCCAGGGAGACGGCCAGGAGGGCGTTGGCGCCCAGCCGGGCCTTGTTGGGCGTGCCGTCCAGGGCGACCATGGCCTGGTCCAGCTCCTGTTGGGTCTCAAAAGGGCGGCCGGACAGGGCCTGATGCAGCTCCTGATGGATGTGAGCCACGGCCTTGCGGCAGCCCAGCCCGCCGTAGCGCCGGGGATCTCCGTCCCGCAGCTCCAGGGCTTCGGCCGTGCCGGTGGATGCACCCGATGGCACCGAGGCCGTGCCCACGGTGCCGTCGCTCAGTTCGCAGGTGGCCTGGACCGTCGGGCGGCCCCGGCTGTCCAGAATCTCAAGGGCAGTCAGTCGTCGGATGGTGGGCATTGGGCTATGTCCGGGTTGTTTCCAGGGTATTCAGGGTGGATACAAAGGTCTGAACCAGGGTCGGGATGGTGGATGGCGGCGCAGCCATGAGCCGGAGCACCGCCTGGCGCTGGCGCTGGCGTTCCTCTTCCCGGAGGTACTCCAGGGGGGAGCGGCCGTCCACCCGGGCCAGCAGGCAGGCCAGGGTGTGGCGCACGGCGAAACCCTCCAGCCCGTCCGCCCAGGGCATGTCGCCCAGGGTGCTTCGATAGACCTCCCAGTAGTGGTGGGCGGCCTGGGCGAAGGCTTCCCGGTGGCCGGCCACGTGGTGGGCCTTGCTCAACAGATGGGTGAGGGAGAAGCCCAGGTCGAAGGCCGGGTCGCCCCAGTGAATCACTTCGTGGTCCAGCAGGACCAGCCGCCCCTGGTGGATCAGGATGTTCTTGGGGCTGTAGTCGCCGTGGACCAGGGTGATCAGCCGCTGGCGGGTAGCGTCCATCAGGGCCTGGAGGAAGGCAGCGGCCTGGGGGACCTGGCTGGCCGTGTAGCCGTAGTAGGGTTCCAGGCGCAGGGTCTCGAAGAAGCTGCGGTCCACGAAAACGGGCTCGACCTCTTCCCGCTGCAGGTAGGCCTGCCGGTGGATGGTGGCCAGCAGCCGGCCGAATTGGGTCACGTGGTCCAGATCCAGCTTGCCGGCCAGCAGCAGGCTCTTCCAGTTGTCATAGGGCTGGGGCACCGCGGCCATGGCCAGGAGGTGATGCTCGTGGTCCTCGAAGAGGAGGGGCGGAATGGTGCCGGGGGGGGCCAGCTTCTGCAGCCAGCGCAGGCCCAGGGCCTCCCGGTGGACCCGCTCTGGGCTGCTGAACCAATCCACCGGCACCCGCAGCTTGGCCAGGGCCTGTTTCAGCACCCAGGCTTCACCGTTGGGCCGCTGCAGGAGGACCGTCCGGTTGGAGACTCCGCCGGACAGGGGCCGCACAGCCGGCTCTTCGCCGGGGGGGATGCGCCCGGTCGCGTGGAGGTAGGCCAGCAGGTCGGCAGGCTGCTCGATGTCCAGTTCGCGGTTCATGGTGGTGCCGCCCTCGCGCGTGATGACGGTTGGTTGCCGGGAGTGTACCCCCCAATCGTACCCGCATTTCGCCAGGATGCCAAACAGATGGGCCTGGCTGGGGCGCAGCCACAGCTCAAGGCGCGGCAGCCAGACGCCAGGCGGCGCGCAGATCCTGCTGCAGGCGGCGATAGACCGCGTACCGCCGTTCGTAAAGGGCAGTCCGGTCCGGGTTGGGCTCGAAGCGCCGGCCCTGGTGGGTGGTGGCGGTCACGGCCTCGTCCACGGAAGCGAACCAGCCCAGGCCCACCGCAGCCAGGAGGGCTGCACCCTTGGCGCCGAATTCGGTGCCCGCGGGCACCACTACTCGCTTGCCCGTGCAGTCTGCGATGAGCTGGCTCCAATAGCGGCTCTTGGCTCCGCCGCCTGAAAGCCGGATTTCGGCCACCTCCTGGGGGATCACGGCAAAACCGTCCCGGATGGAGAGGGCGATGCCCTCATACAGGGCCTGGAGCAGGTCACCCCGGGTGTGGCGATCCGTCAGGCCGAAGAAGACGGCCCGGGCTGCGGGCTCCAGGAAGGGCGAGATGATGCCCAGCTCGCTCAGGTAGGGGAGGTAGAGGACGCCCCGGGCGCCGGGCCCGCTGCGTTGCGCCAGGGCCTCCAGGGCCGCGTAGAGGTCCGCTGGGGTGGCGGCGGCGTCCCGCTCTGCAGCACAGAACTGCTCCACGAACCAGTCCAGGCTGGTGGTGCCGGAGACGTTCACCGTGGCCCGCAGCCAGCGGTCGCCGGGCAGACAGAAAAGCAGGCCCACGTCGGGCGGCTCGAAAAGGGGCGCCGGCGTGACCAGGCAGTTGAGGATGTTGGTGCCCAGCAGGGAGCAGGCCACCCCAGGCGCGACCGCGCCCAGCCCGATGGCCGAAGCGGGCACGTCGCCGGCCCCCACGGCCACCGGCGTGCCCGCCCGCAACCCGGTGACCCGGGCCGCCTCCTCTTGGACCACGCCGCCGATGCGCTCCGAAGGGGCCAGCGGCGGGAAAAGGTGGCGGTACTCCTCCAACCCGAAGAGCTGCCACATGGCCTGGCTGTACCCCCGCTCCCGGGCATCCCCCGGCATGACGCTGGCCTCGGTGGGGTCCAGGTGGACGGCGCCCGTGAGCTTGAACCCGATCCAGTCCTTGCAGCAGAGGACCCAGGCTGCCTTCTCCAGGCTGGCCGGCTCGTGCTCGGCCAGCCAGCGCAGCAGGGGCAGGGTGCATCCCTGTTGCATCACCGAGCCGGAAGTGCGGAAGATGACCTGCATGAAGTCGGGCTGCTCCTGGATGAAGCGGTCGATGAGCGCCTGGGTGCGGCCGTCGTTCCAGAGGATGGCCCGGCGGACGGGCCGACCGTTGGCGTCCACGAGCCAGGCGCCCACCATGTTCCCCGTCAGGCCGACCCCGGCGATGCGGGCCGGGTCGATCCCGGACTCGGTCAGGAGGGCGCGGATGGCTTCGGCGGTGAGGGCCCAGGTTTCCTCCATGTCGGCCTCGGACCAGGCGGGCTGGGGCGTGTAGATGGGGGTGCGGCGTCGCGCCACCGCCATCTCCTGGCCCTGGCGGTCGAAGAGGGCGACTTTCACCACCGAGGTACCGGCGTCGATGCCCAGCAGCAGATCCGCGCGGCTGGCGTTCATTTGACCGCTCCTGCCGTGAGGCCTTCCACAAAACTGCGCCCAACGAAGCTGAAGAGCAGGATGACCGGCAGCATGGTCACCGTGGCGCCGGCCAGCAACAGCCCCCAGTCCACCTGGTACTGGCCGATGATGCCGGCCAGGCCCACGGGCACCGTGCGGGCCGCCTCGCTGACGATGAGCACCGAGGCGAACATGTACTCGGTCCAGGAGGTGATGAAGGCGAAAATGGCCACGCTGGCGATGCCCGGCAGGGCCAGGGGGAGCACAATGCGGGCCAGGATCTGGAGCCAGCCGGCCCCGTCCAGGGTGGCGGCTTCCTCGATCTCCACGGGGATGCTGGTGAAGAAGGCCCGCAGCATCCAGACGGCGAAGGGCGCGGTGAAGGTGACGTTGACGATAATCAGCGCCCACAGCCGGTCGATGAGCCCCACCTGGCTCATCATGCCGTAGAGGGGGATCAGCAGCAAGACGCCTGGGAAGGCGTAGGTAACCAGGATGACCCGGAAGAGGAATTCCCGGCCCGGTAGCTGCATGCGGTAGAGGCCATAGGCGGCCAGGGTGCTGATGACCATGCAGATGAGCATGGTGCCGGCGGCCACCAGCAGGCTGTTGGCCAGGTAGGTGGGGAAGTTGGAGGCCTGCAGGAGCTTCGCGTAGTGTTGCAAGGTCCAGCTTTGGGGGAAGAGGGACGGCACCGGGGAGATGATCTCCTGGGGCGTTTTGAAGCTGGAGACGATCACGTAGTAGAAGGGCGCGACCACCACCAGCAGCAGGGCGGCGACGCCCAGCAGCAGGGGGACACGGGTGCGCAGTGGGCCCGTCATGCGTCTTCCTCCCGGGGCGACATGAAGCGGATGAAGAGGATGGCGAAGATCATCAACAGCAGGCCGGAGAGCACCGAGATGGCCGCAGCCTGGCTCAGCCGGTAGCGGGTGAAGGCCGTCTCGTAGATGAGCACAGGCAGGGTGGTGGTGGCGCCAGACGGTCCGCCCCCGGTCAACAGCCAGATGATGTCAAAGACGTTGAAGGACAACAGGGTGCCCACCAGCCCCAGCACGAAGAGCACGGGCTGGAGCAGGGGCAGGGTGATGCGGAAAAACATCTGGACCGCGGCGGCACCGTCCACCGCGGCGGCTTCGTACAGTTCTCGGGGGATGTTCTGCAGGCCGGCCAGCACCATGACGGCCATGAAGGGAAACCAGCGCCAGGCGTTGATGGCCACCACGGACATGGCCGCGCTGTTGCGGGTGCTGAAGAAGCCCATGGGGCCATCCAGCAGGCCCAGGCTCACCAGCAGATAGTTGACCACGCCGGAGCTGCTCAACAGCCAGCGCCAGATGATCACCACCACCACCGTGGGCACGATCCAGGAGAGGATGATCCAGACCCGGGCCATCTTCTGGCCGGGGAAGCGCTGGTTCAGGATCAGGGCCGTGGCGAAGGCGGCCACCGTCTGGAGGACGCCGTTGGCCAGGACCCAGAGGCCGCTTCTGCCCAGGGCCTGCCAGAAGCGGCTGTCCGCCAGGGCGCGCGCGTAGTTGTCTGTGCCCACCCAGGCGCCCGGCGTCCCGATGATCTTGATGTCCTGCAGGCTGAGGAGCACGGCTGAGAGCAGGGGGTAGAGGATGGTCCCGGCCAGCCACAGGAGAAGTGGGGCCACCAGCAGGTAGCCCAGCAGGATGCGCCGGCTGTGGGCGGTGGGGCGTGAGAGCGATTGGAGCATGACCTGATCCGTCTCTTGATCTTCTGGGGCAGGCGGGCCGGTGGGTCAGGCAGAAGCGCCCATCCCACCGGCCCGTGACCCGGTTCGATGTGACCGCGGCTACTGGCTGATGGCTTCTTCCATCAGGCGCTGCCCCTGGGCCACTGCTTCTTCCGCCGGCATGCCGTCGATGACCACCATCTGCAGGGTCTGGGCCAGCAGATTCTGGGCCGAAATGGCGGCGATGCTGGGGAAGGTGTTGCCGTTGGTGAAGCCGAAGAGCCGGCCTGTCTGCGCGTTCTCGACCATGGTCTCGATCTGGCTCTGGTACTTGACGGCCAGCGGATCGTTCCAGAAGGTCTCATCCTGGCTGCCCGCTTCGGTCACCGGCAGGAAGAGCCCCGGCTCCATGTTCAGGAAGCGTCCATAGTTGCCGGGCGTCAGGATGAAGCGCAGGAACTCCTTGGCCGCCTCCTGCTTGGCCGGGTCCTCGGTCAGGAGCATGACCGCGTTGGAGTAGGCGATGGTGCCGCTGTTCTCCACGCTGGCCGAGTGGGGAATCGGGATTACGCCCAGGTCCTCGGGGTCGCCCTCCGCCTGGGTGTCGTAGGTGGTGATGACCGTGAACTGGAGGATCATGGCGCAGGTGCGGTTGGCGAAGCAGGCCTCGGCCTCGCCCCAGGTCCAGTTGGGGCTGTCCGGCGGCGAGAAGCGGTAGAGCTGGCTGTAGAAGTCGTAGGCTTCCACCGTCTGGGGGTTGTTGAAGCGCAGGGTGCCGTCCGGGTTGTAGATTTCATCTGCGCCGGCGTTGACCATGAAGTCGTAGACCACCTGGTCGGTGTAGAGGTGCTTGTTGGCCGGCAGGCCGATGCCATACTGACCGTCCGTGGTGAGCTGCTCGGCCGCGGCCAGCCATTCCTCCCAGGTGGTGGGCGGTTCGATGCCGGCTTCGGCGAAGACGCTCTTGCGATACCACAGGGAGTGGGCCATGTTGTAGAGGGGCACGGCCCAGGTGTGGCCGTCATAGTTGTAGGGCTCCACGGCGGCGGGGTAGTAGCCGTAGCGCTCATCGATTTCCGCCACGAACTCCTCCATGGGCTGCACCTTCCCCAGGTCCTTGAGGATGGGGGTGAAGTCGGGGATGGCGAAGAGAAGTTCCGGCGCGTTCCCCGCGGCCACCGCGGCGGGCGCCTTGGTGTAGATCTCGCCCCAGTTCTGGGGCTCCTGGTGCACCACGATGTCCGGGTGGGCGGCGTTGAACTCATCGATCAGCTGCTGGATCCGCTCCACCCGGTGGGGGGGCTGTTCCATGTGCCACAAGGTGATCTCCACGGGCGCGGTGGCGTCCTCTGGGGCGGACGCCGGTGCTTCGGCGGCTGGGGTGGCGGGCGTGGCCATGGCACAGGCCGCCAGCAGCGCGGTGGCCAGGGCCAGCGCCAATACCAGCCAGATGGATCTCTTGGTCTGTTTCATGATTTCCTCCTGACAGTTAGCGATTCAACTACCAATCCAACTACCAATCCAATATGAAGAGAAAAGAGATGGACAGGGGGCCGCTGGTGACGGCCCTGGCATACCTGGGGCGGCCAGGAAATGGGACAGGCCGCTACAGGTGGGGGTTCCGGCTGCGAAAGCGGGCCACCAGGCCGGCGTTGTGCTCGGCCGCGCCCGGCATGTTGGCACTGATGTAGACGGGCGGCTCCATGCCCATGGCGTCCAGGCGCCAGGCCACTTCGGTCAGGATGGCGTTGAGGATGAAGGCGCCGGTGATGGTGGAGCCGGGGCCGGTGCGAAAACGTCGGGCCGTGCCGATGGGCACCAGGGCGTCGCCGGGCACGCCATGGTTGTCGATGACGATGTGGGCCAGGTCGGCCAGCTTGTGGCCGCTGGGGCCCGCCGGTACCCTGGCCGCATAGGCTGCTGCCACTACGGCAATGACCGTCATGCCCCGCTCCCGGGCCGCCAGGGCCACTTCCACCGGGACTGCGTTGACCCCGCTGTTGGAGAAGATCATGATCACGTCCCGGTTGCTGATGGGATAGCGCTCCAACAGGGCGGCCCCGATGCCGCTGGTCCGCTCAAAGCGGGTGCTGGTCACCGCGCTTTCGTGCAACATGGTGGCGCTGGAGAGGATGGGGCAGACCGGGGCCAGGCCGCCGGCCCGGTAGTGGCCTTCTTCGGCCAGCAGGTGGGAATGGCCGGTGCCGAAGAGGTAGAGCATACCGTCCGCCCGGAAGGCGTCCACAATGGCGGTGGCGGCCGCGTCCAGGGCCGCCGCCTGGGACTCCGCGATCTGTTGCAGGGTGGCCTGTATCGCCGCCATGTACTGGGCGGCTCCGTTTAACGTGGGTGTCGACGTGGAAGGCACAGCGCCGATTTCTCCTTCTGGGATGGCGATGACAATGGACGATGGGATCTCTCTGGTGCGCCCCTGTGGCTGGCAATAGCTTCACGTCGGCCATGGGGGTGGGCCGGCGGCCGGTCAACGCAGGGTGGTGCGCAGCTCGTAGCGCTCCCCGTGGTAGCAGGAGCGCACGTATTCCACCGGACGGTCGTTGCTGTCGTAGGAGACCCGGGCCAGGCTCAGCACCGGCGTGCCGGACGGCATCTCCAGGGCCCGCCGTTCGAAGGGGGTGGGCATGCGGGCCGCGATCACCTGGCTGGCCCAGCTCAGGCGAACCCCATATGTCCCCTGCAGGACCTGGTAGAGGGACACCCGGGCAAAGTCATGGTCGTTGAGAATCCCGGGGAAGCGGGCATGGGCCAGGTGGGCCGTTTCCAGCGCGATGGGCTTTTCGTTGGCGCAGCGGATCCGCTGGAGGACCACCACCTCGTCGCCGGGATCGATGCCCAGGTTGACTGCCACCTCGTGGTGGGCGGGTTGCAGCTCGGCCAGCAGCACTCGACTGGAGGGCACCAGTCCCCGGCTGACCATTTCCTGGGTGAAGCTGGTCAGCGCCTGGAGATCCTGGTGGATCTTGGGGTTGACGTAGGTCCCTTTGCCCACCCGGGTCAGGACCAGCCCGGTCTGCTGCAGGAGCTGGAGGGCCTGCCGGGCGGTCATGCGGCTGACCGAGTACATCTGGGCCAGTTCTCGCTCGGAAGGCAGGCGCTCCCCGGCCTCGAAGGCGCCGGCTTCGATCTGTTCCTGCAGGCGATCTTTGATCTGGATGTACAGCGGGGTCGCGCTGTTCGGGTCAATGGACATGGTTCTTACCGTGGGCGATCACGGTTCATCCCAAAACAATCACGAAACCGATGGGTGAATTCCCGGGTTGAGCTCCCGAAGTCGAGCGCCAGATGGGGTGCACCTATCTGGTCTATACCAGTATAGGGTAATTGAAAAGGAGGGATTTGTCAACCTGTCGATCGGCGGGATCGGCGGGGGTATAGTTCAAGACCGTCAGAGTCCGCCCATGGGACGCGGCCGTAGGGGCGCTGCTTGCTGCGCCCGTCCACGCCGGACAGGGCAAGCCACGGACAGGGCAAGCCCTGTCCCTACATTCTGCACCGACAAATATGAAATATGCCCGATCGGCGGATCGGCGGGGATCTCGCTCGAGCCAGGGGATGAATCCCCAGGCTCCGTGTAAACAAACCTGCTGAAGCAGGTTGGCACGCGTCGGCTGAACCGGCTTCCAGCCGGTTTGGTCTCCGCCAGGCGCAGATTTTAATCTGTGCCGGGGTCCGCTCCGTGTCAACAAACCTGCTGAAGCAGGTTGGCACGCGCCGGCTGAACCGGCTTCCAGCCGGTTTGGTCCTCGCCAGGCGCAGATTTCAATCTGTGCCTTTGAATCTGTGTCGGGGGCTTTCGCCGGCTTATGGTGTCATGTATAATGCGCTGGCGTAGGGATCGACTCCCCGGCCAACTTAGAGAAGGAGAACCATGAAAATCGAGACCTTCAACCGCTACCAGACCGAATCCCGCCGTACCTGGAACCTGATCCACACCGACCATCCCATCGTCTACCCCACCCTGGGGCTGGTCAACGAGGCGGGCGAAGTGGCGGGTAAAATCAAGAAGATCTTCCGGGACAAAGGAGGGCAGATCAGCCCGGCGGATCGAGAAGCCCTCAAGCAGGAACTGGGCGACGTCCTCTGGTATCTGGCCCAGATCTGCACCGAGCTGGATCTGACCCTGGAAGAGGTGGCCGAAGCGAACCTCGTCAAGCTCTTCTCTCGACTGGAGCGGGGCGTGATCCGGGGGGACGGCGATAACCGCTGAGGCCGCCCCCGCGGGGAAGGACAAGGAGGAGCGGGCTGGATGAAAGGAGGAAGATGGCCATGGTGAACCCTGCCCGGAGCGCCATGCAGGCAGAAGTGAACCAGGTCTTCCAGGATTTGGCGGCCGATTCGTTGACCCGGCTGTTGCCGGCCCTCAACCTGCTCTGCTGGCTCTGGACTGCGTATCTGGTCCTCTTCTGGCCAGCCCACACAGGCCCCGCCTACGGGGCCTTTTTTCTCATTGCCGGCAGCAGCGCCTTCTGCTTCTGGCAGATCCGACGTCGCTACAACCTGGCCGTGGGCACCCTGCTGGTCGGCCTCTGGCTGGCGGTCACCCTCTACGTGGTCAGCTTCCACCAGGCAGCCTTCTTCTACCTCTACCTGCAGGTGATCCTGGTGGCTGCAGTGCTGGCCGGGGCGCCGGCCATGGGCGGGCTCACCCTGTTGGCCGCCGGCACGATCCTGGTGCTGGGCTGGCAGTGGGGCCTGCCCTGGACAACACTGGCCATGCCCACGGCCATGCTCCTCTTCACCGCCATGACCGCCTGGCTGAGCGCCCAGCGCCTCTTCACCGCCCTGGACTGGGCCCTCACCATGTTCCTGGCGTCCCGGCGCAACGCAGAGGAGGCCCGTGCCCACCGGGCCGAGCTCCAGGGCGTGCTCCGTAGCCTGGACATCGCCTACGCCCGGCTGGAACGGGCCAACCGGGCCCTGATCTTTGCCCAGGAAGCGGCCGAACGGGCCTACCGCTTCAAGTCCGACTTCGTGGCCAATGTCAGCCACGAGCTGCGCACTCCCCTGAACCTGATCGTGGGCTTCGCCGAGATGATGGCCACCGCGCCGGAAAGCTACGGCGGCGTGACCCTGCCCCGGGAGTATCGGGGGGATGTGATGGCCATCTACCGCAGCGCCCGCCACCTGCTGGACCTGATCAACGACGTGCTGGACCTCTCCCAGATCGAGGCCGGCCGCATGGTCATCCACAAGGAGCGGGTGGACCTGGTGGCGGTGGTGCAGGAGGCGGCGGAGATGGTGCGGGGATTGGCCGAGGCCCGGGGCCTGCGGCTGGATCTCTGCTTTCCCGCCCCCTCCCTGCCTGTGGAGCTGGACCGCACCCGCATCCGCCAGGTGCTGCTGAATCTGTTGACCAACGCCATGCGCTACACCGATGCCGGCTGGGTGCGGGTGGCGGTGGAGCAGGGCGAGGATGCATTACGGATCTGGGTGGAGGACACGGGGCGGGGCATCGACCCGGCCAAGCTTCACAAGGCCTTCGAAGCCTTCAGCCGCCTGGACGAGGAACATCTCACCGAGGGGACGGGGCTGGGGCTGGCTGTGAGCAAGAAATTTGTGGAGCTTCACGGTGGCCAGATGGGCATCGAAAGCCAGGTGGGCCGGGGCACTCGAGTCCACTTTACCCTGCCCTTGCCCGAGCATGCCGCGCTGGAGGCCCTCTCCGCCGTCCGCCTGAGCAGCCCGGTGCATCCCCGCCGGGACGGCCAGCCGGAGGTGCTGGTACTCCACGACGACGAGCGGGTCCTGAATCTCTTCCAGCGCCATCTGCCCGGCTACCGCTTTGAACTGGCCCTCTCGCCCGAGGAGGCCAACCGGCGGCTGCGGCAGCAGTTGCCCGACCTGATCCTGGTGGACCGGCGCTGGCGGGAGCAGTGGCCAGAGCTGCTCCAACGGTTGGGCGAACAGCTCCCCATTCCCATCCTTTCCTGCCCCCTGCCCAGTGTCCACCACGTGGGCCTGCTCATGGGCGCCACCGATTATCTGCCCAAGCCGGTCATGCGGGACGACCTGGCTGCGGCGCTGGCTCGCCTCCCCCGGCCCCCACGGACGGCCCTGGTGGTGGACGACGACCCCCACGTGGTGCGCCTGATCGCGCGCATGCTCAAGGCCATCGACCCGAACTTGCGGGTCTTCGAGGCCTTTGGCGGGCGGGAAGGGCTGGCCGTGGCCCGGGCCCAGCGCCCGGATGTGATCTTTCTGGATCTGGTCATGCCGGAGGTGAGCGGCTACTCCATCGTGGAAGCCGTGACCCAGGAGCAGTCCCTGGCCGGCACGGCCATCATCGTGGTGTCGGTGCGCAGCGTGGAGCAGGAGCTGGCGCCCATGCGGGGGGAGTTTCGGCTGCAGCGCTCCACCGGTTTTTCCCTGACCGAACTTCTCCACCTGTTGCAGGCCCAGCTGGCCACCCTTACCCGGCCTGATGCAGTCTCCCCAACCAGCGCCGCAGCAGCTCTAGCAGCGCCTGCTGGCTGACCGGCTTGGTGATGTAGTCCCGGGCGCCCATGGCCATGGCCAGCTCCACCTCGTTGAGCACCGAGCAGACGGCCACGGGGATCTCGCGGGTCTGGGGCGAGCGCTGGAGTTCCTTCAAAATCTCCCACCCATCTTGTTGAGGCAACATCAGATCCAGCAGGACCAACTGGGGCTGGAGCTCGGCGGCCAGGGCAAGGGCCTGGGGACCGCTGGTCGCGCCCGCCACCCGAACCCGGTAGCCGCCCAGGTAGCGCTGGAAGAGGCGAACCAGCCCTTCGTTGTCGTCCACCACCAGCACCGTGGGCAGCACCGCGGTGGGCAAATGGACCTGGGCGTGCCAGACATTGGCCTCACGCTGGACGGTGAGCTGGCCATTTTGGGCTTCGATGAGGTTGCGGGCCACAGCCATGCCCACCCCGGCCCGGCTCCGCGGGGTGGCCTCCTCTGGAGCGGCTTCCCCCTGGGCGCGGATTCGAAGGCAGACCGTTTCCTGGGACGTGGCGACCTGGATCTGGATGGTGGCCCGGGGGGGCACCGCATCCAGCGCCTGGCTGAGGAGGTTCAGCAGGGCCTGGCGCAGGAGGGTGCGGTCAGCCAGGACTGGCGGCCACACCTGGGGAGGCGGGAAGAGGAGCTGGCTGCCGGTCTGCTGCAGGCGGGGGCTCAGCAGCTCGCCCACGCCGGCCAGCACCTGGTCCAGGGCCACCATCTCCAGGTGGGCGTTCTGGCGCAGCCGATCCACCTCGGCCTGGGCCACGGCCAGCCGGTCCCCGTTGGCGGGGGAAGCCGGGACAGGGGCGGGCCTGGCCTGCTCCTGGAAGAGGCTGGCCAGGGCTTCGATGCCCTTGGCATGTTCCCGGTAGGCCTGGCGCCGGCTCAGGCTCAGCTTGTCCGCGATCTCTTCCATGGAGAGGCCATCCACGTAGCGGTAGGTGAGGATGGCGTAGGCCCGGGTGGCCTCGGGCGGCACATCGGAGCGGCTCTGGGGGCGGAGCAATTCGATGAGATCCAGCAGGGTGCGGCGGAGCTGTTGGGCCCGGCTCACCTGATCGCCCCGGGCGTCGTCCTCCAGGTATGCGGCCAGGGGGTGGTTCTGGAGATAGGCCTGGTCGTAGAGGTGGGCCAGGGCGGTCCGGATATGATGGGCGAGCTCGTCTGGCGTGAAAGGGTGCATGGCGGGAAAGGTTGTCACTTTTTTGGCACAAAAGGGATTGTGTCCATTTGGATCCATCGGGCACAATACAGGGGTGAATCCCGTAGTTTCTGGTCTATCTTACCATTCCCCCTTCTGCCTATCCAACTGGTCGGTGCCGCCGGGCGCTCTCCGGCTGTCCGCCTGATGTGCGAATCCGAACCTGTCCGACATGGATCTGGAGGTTTCATGTGACATCTGCTGCTAGTTCGGCGCCCCATGGGGTGGGCGCGCAACCCTTTTCCCGGGGTGTCCGCAGGGCCTTTCGCCGTAACATCGAGGGCTGGCTCTTCGCCTCTCCCTGGATCGTGGGCTTTATCCTCTGGACCCTGGGGCCCATGGTGGCATCCCTGATCATCGCCTTTACCGAGTGGGATCTCATCTCGTCGCCTCGCTGGGTGGGGCTGGCCAACATCCAGGGCATGTTCCATGACGAGCTGGTGGCCAAATCCTTGATCGTCACCACCAACTACGCCTTCATCAGCGTGCCACTCCACATCATCTTTGGCCTGGCCCTGGCCCTGCTGTTGAATACCCGCATCATTGGACTTCGCTTCTACCGGACGGCCTTTTACCTGCCCTCAGTGTTGTCGGGTGTGGCGGTGGCGCTGTTGTGGCGCTGGCTCTTCTCCACCGAGTTTGGGCTCTTCAACGCCCTCCTCTCCTACCTGGGCATCCGGGGGCCGAGCTGGCTGGGGGATCCCAACTGGGCGCTGCCGTCCCTGATCCTCATGAGCCTGTGGGGCGTGGGCGCGGGGGCCATCATCTACCTGGCCGGCCTGCAGGGCATCCCCACCGACCTCTACGAGGCGGCGGAGGTGGACGGCGCCCGGGGATGGGAGCGTTTCTGGCACATCACCCTGCCCATGATGACGCCGGTGCTCTTCTTCCAGCTGGTGACCGGCATCATCGGCGCGCTCCAGGTCTTCACCCAGGCATACATCATGACCAACGGCGGCCCCAACAACGCCACCCTCTTCTTCTTGCTCTACCTGTATCGCAACGCCTTCCAATACTTCCGCATGGGCTACGCCAGTGCCCTGGCCTGGGTGCTCTTCCTCTACATCCTGGTGCTAACCCTGATCGTCTACCGCTCCTCCAACCTGTGGGTCTACTACGAAGGCGAAGAGAGAGGGAGATAAGCCATGTCCGTCGCGCAAGCGCCTGCACAACAGACCCGGTCGGTGTCCACCCGTTTTACCATGCGCCAGCGTCGTCTGCTGGGGCATCTGGTGGTGCACCTGTTGCTTCTCAGCGGGGTGGTGTTGATGTTCATCCCCCTGGCATGGACCATTTCCACCTCGTTGAAGACCCCGGGTGAAGTCTTTTTGTTCCCGCCCAAGTGGCTGCCCAGCGAAATCCAGTGGCAGAACTATGCCGAGGCCGTCACGGCCATCCCATTCTTCCAATACCTCTATAACACCACCCTGATCACCGTGTTGACCATCATCGGCAAGGTGATCTCCATTACCCTGGTGGCCTTTGCCTTTGCCCGGCTGCGCTGGTGGGGGCGGGATTTCATGTTCCTGGTTATGCTTTCCACCATGATGCTGCCGCCCCATGTGACGTTGATCCCCCAGTTTATCCTCTTCAAGGAATTGGGCTGGATCAACACCTACCTGCCCCTGGTGCTGCCGGCCTTTTTCGGCGGCCCCTGGTTGACCTTCCTGGTGCGCCAGTTTTTCATGACCCTGCCCCGGGATCTGGACGACGCGGCCCGCATCGACGGCTGCTCCAGTTGGGGCGTCTACTCCCGCATCATCATGCCCATGGCCAAGCCCGCCGTGATCATCGTGGTCATCTTCGTGTTCAACGGGACGTGGAATGAATTTCTCCTCCCCCTCATCTACTTGCAGAGCCCGGAGAAGTTCACCCTGGCCCTGGGCCTGCGCATGTTCCAGGGCGAAGCCAGCACCAGCTGGCACCTGCTGATGGCAGCTTCCTTGCTGACCATGCTGCCGGTGCTGGTGCTCTTCTTCGCCGCCCAGAAGTATTTCATGCAGGGAATTGTCTTCACCGGCGTGAAATCATAGGCCCTGACCGGATTCATGTATCCCCTGGACCAGCCGCCAATGTATACCATACCCTGGACGGTCTGATGGGCTGGCATGGGCCGTCTGTCTGTGAATTGTTCGCATCAAACCAAGGAGGAAAAGATGAAGAATCGCCATCGCCTGACCCGACGGGACTTTCTGCGGAACCTGACCGTAGCCACCGCCGGCGTGGTTGGCCTGGCCGCCTGCGCGCCGGCCGCAGCGCCCCAGGCGGGCCAGAGTACAGGCGGAGAGGAGACCAGCCAGGCCAGCGCCGAACCCATCACCATCACCTTCATCGTGGACACCATCAACGAGGGCCACGTCCAGGTGCGCAACAAGTGGGCCCAGGAGTTCATGGAGGCCCATCCCAACGTGAAGGTCGATCACCAGCCCATCCCTCAAGACTACACCACCAAGATCCAGACCCTCTTCGCCGCCGGCACCCCGGCCGATGTCTACCGCTACCTGCAGGAGGTCACGCCCATCATCACCGTGGCCGAGAAGAACATGCACCTGCAGTTGGATGACTACATCGCCCGGGACAACTACGACCTGAGCGACTTCCGGCCGGATGCGGTGGAGCTCTATCGCTGGGAAGGCAAGACCTATGCCCTACCCCGGGACTACGGCAACCAGAACCTCTTCTACAACCTGGACCTGCTGGAAGAGGCCGGCATCGAGCCGCCGCCTGCCGACTGGGAAGACAAGACCTTCACCTTCGAGGTCTTCCTGGATATGGCCCAGCGGCTCACCAAGCGCAGCGGCGATCGCACCGAGCAATGGGGCTTCCTGGTGAACCGGGGCCAGCGCCCCTGGGCATCCTGGCTCTACTGCAACGGCGGCGCGCTGGTCCACAAGGACGAACGGGGCGTGGCCACCGACTGCGCCCTGACGGACGAGGCCTCCGTGGAGGCGTTGCAGTTCCTGCAGGACCTGATGTACAAGTACGAAGTCGCACCCCGGCCGGATCTGGAATCGGAGTTGGGTGGCTTCGACCTCTTCGCCACCGGCCGGGTGGGCATCATGCTCACCAACCCCTCTGCGGTCAATCTCTTCCGCACCATCGAGACCTTCCGCTGGGACGTGGCCACCCTGCCCCTGGGCAAGGCCGAACGCCGGGGCACGGGCGGTGGTGGAACGGGCTGGGCCGGCGCCGCCGCCACCAAACACCCCGACGTGGTCTGGGAATTCCTGAAGCACATCTCCAGCCCGGAAGCCGAGCTGGACGAGGTCTCTGTGGGCGCGACCACGCCTTCCCGCCTTTCGGTGGTCCTGTCGGATGCGTTCCTGGATCCGGAGAAGCCGCCCAAGAATGCCCGGGCCTTCGCCCAGGCCCAGGAGTACGTGGTGCGGGATCCGGTTCACGTCCTCTGGCCGGAGATCACCCAGCGCATCTACAACCCCAAGATGGACCTGCTCTGGAGCGGCACCAACGACGCAGCTACCGTGGCCCAGATGATCAAGGAGGAGGCGGATCCCCTCTTCGCCCGCTCTTCCTGAGGCAAGCCCAGGGGCGAGCCAGGATCCTGGCCCATCCGGAAAGGGAATACGGGTGCGAAGGGCGCAGCATCGTCTGTGTCCCTCGCACCCGGTTGTTTTTCCATCTTCCCCATCCCGTGTATCATCTTGACTATCGACATCCATTTCCTGCGCCTTTCTTCCAGACAGCCTGAAAGGTACCACCATGTCCAAATCCCGTTCCGACCGACCCAACGTCATCGTCTTCTTCACCGACCAGCAGCGCTGGGACACCACCGGCATCCACGGCAACCCCCTGGGCCTGACGCCCAACTTCGACCGCATGGCCCAGCGGGGCACCCACGTCCACTACGCGTTTACCTGCCAGCCGGTCTGCGGCCCGGCCCGCTCCTGCCTGCAGACGGGCATGTACGCCACCAACACCGGCGTCTTCCACAACGGCGTCCCCCTGGCCCAGGATGCGGTGACCCTGGCCAAGTGTTTTGGCCAGGCCGGCTACGCCACCGGCTACATCGGCAAGTGGCACCTGGGCAGCCGGGATCCAGTGCCGCCGGAGGAGCGAGGCGGCTACGACTACTGGCTGGCGGCCAACCTGCTGGAGTTCACCTCCGATGCCTACGACACGGTGCTCTTCGACAACGAGGGCCACCCGGTCAAGCTGCCCGGCTACCGGGTGGACGCGCTCACCGACGCCGCCATCCGCTACATCGACGCCCACCAGGAGGAGCCCTTCTTCCTCTTCATCTCCTACCTGGAGCCCCACCACCAGAATCACGTGGACGACTACCCGCCGCCCGACGGCTACCGGGAGATGTACACCGGCCGTTGGACACCGCCGGACCTGGCCGCGCTGGGGGGCTCGTCGGCCCAGCATCTGGGCGGCTACTACGGCATGGTCAAGCGCCTGGACGAAGCCCTGGGCCGGCTCCTGGACGCGCTCAAGAGCCTGGATCTCTCCGACCAGACCATCGTCCTCTTCACTTCGGACCACGGCAACCACTTCAAGACCCGCAACGCCGAGTACAAGCGATCCTGCCACGAGAGCGCCATCCGGGTGCCCACGGCGCTCTGTGGCCCGGGCTTTGACGGCGGCGGACGCATCCACCAGCTGGTTAGCCTGGTGGACCTGCCGCCCACCCTGTTGGACGCGGCCGGCCTGCCCATCCCCGAGACCATGGAGGGGCGTTCCATCCTGCCCCTGCTGCGGGGCCAGGCGGCCGACTGGCCCCAGGAAGTCTTCATCCAGATCAGCGAGTCCCAGGTGGGGCGGGCGCTGCGCACCCACCGCTGGAAGTATGGGGTGGACGCACCGGACAAGCACGGCAGCCGGGACCCGGGCTCGGAGCGCTACGTGGAGCAGTACCTCTACGACCTGGAATCGGATCCCTACGAGCTGGTCAACCTGGTGGAGCTGGACGCCTTCGACGCGGTCAAGGCCGAACTGCGGGAGCGGCTCATCCGGCGCATGGTGGAAGCCGGCGAGCCGGCGCCGGTCATCGAGCCGGCATCCAGCCAGCCCAGCGGCCAGCGTCGCCCCTCGATTGCCCAGGTGCGGGAGTGGCACTTTCGCAAGGCGTGAAAGCTCCCACTGTCCTCCGGCCAATGGGAACCCCATACGCGAGGCGGCCCTCGCCGTAGACCTGTAGCCGCGGGTATCTTCCCGCCGCAACCGGTATCCAGCTAATAAAAGCCCCTCCCCGGCGTCCGCGGGAGGGGCTTGGTTGTGGTATGGATGGAGTGGAGTTCAGGCGGACGGGCTGGCGCAGGACTCCCGCACGATCAGCTCCCCGTAGACAATGCTTTTGACCGGAATTTCGTTCTGGCCCTGGATGAGCCGGTGCAGCTTTTGCATGGCCAGGATACCCATTTCCTGTTTGGGAATGCGGAAGGTGGTGAGGGGCGGGCGGGTGAAGGCACTGTCCCGCACGTCGTCGATGCTGACGATGGAGATGTCCTGGGGGATATGCAACCCGGCCTCTCGGATGGCCTCCATGGCGCCAAAGGCAGTCTTGTCGCTGATGGCCACCACCGCGCTGGGGCGCCTCTCCTGGGCCAGGATCTCCTTCATCTGGAGGTAGCCCTTCTGGGGGTGGCCTGAAGTGGGATAGGGCATCCACTCGGGTGGGATGAGCAGGCCGGCCTCCCCGGCGGCTGCCCACACCCCCCGCAGGCGATCCACCAGGCTGCTGTACTTGACCGGCCCCCGCAACACCCCGATTTCCCGGTGTCCCAGCTCCAGCAGGTGGCGGGTGACGGTGTAGCCCGCGGTGAAATTGTCGCCCAGGACGCAGGGCAGCTGATGCCCCTCAATGTGGTTTTCGATCAGCACCAGGGGCAGCTCGGCCGACTCCAGCTGAACCACCATGTCTGGCGTGATGTCGCCATCATTGGCAATCACCAGCCCCTGGACTTTGCTGGCCAGCTGGCTCTGAATGGCATCCAACCCTTCGTGGGCGCGATCAAACATGTGCAGAAGCACGTGATAGCCCAGCCGCTGCGCCTCCGCCTGGAATCCCCGAATGATGTCCCCGTAGAAGATATCCAGCAACACCGGCATGGAGCTCTGCTCGATGAGGAGCCCGATGGTCTGGCTGTTGCCGTTCTGGCTCTGGGGCGAGGGCTGATAGCCCAGGCGCAGCGCCTCGGCCCGCACCCGCTCCCGGGTTTCAGCCGAGATGCCAGGCCGGTTGTTCAGGACCAGCGAGACCGTAGAGATGGAGACGTTGGCGGCTTCGGCAATATCGCGTAGACTTGGCTTCTGTTTTCCCACGGACTTCCCTCGACGGTTTAGTAAATTTTATAAAATTTAGGCGTAGTTCACTTGACAATTTGAGTAAATTTTAGTACGATTATAACAGCCGTTCACTTTCCCGCCAAATGCTTCACCGATTTCTGCCCTGCCCGTCAGCGGAAGGACGGCCATTTCCGAACTTGAACCTGCAGTGACATCCCATAAGAATATTTCACTTTAGCACATCCCACCCTGGAATGCCAATTGGGCGCGGTTTGCGGGTCATTGGCATAAAACGTTTTAGTGAGCCGCTTTCAGCCTGTGCACCCCTCGGTCCAGTTTTGTGGTCGTTGTCTTACGGTTCCGCTCCGATTCAATTTATTGAATGCATTAGTGAACGCAGGAGAGACATATGCAACCCTACAAGTACTCCAGACGCGCTTTTCTGGCCCAACTGGGGCTCGTCACCGCAGGGGGCGTATTGGCCGCCTGTGCCCAGCCGGCCGCCGGCCCAGCCGCCACCACCGGTCAGCAGGCTGCCCCCGCGGCCGGCGCGGGGGCAGCGGAGGTGGCGCCCGGCGTTCCCCGTACCGAAACCCTCATCCTGGAGAACCCCACCGGCCGGGTGGTGCCTGCTGATGACTTCAACCGGTGGCGCCCCGGGATCCAGAGCGCTTCCACCGGCCTGCAGCAGCTGGCCCTGGATGCCCTCTGGTACATCGACCCGGACGCGGGTATCGACGGCGTGTGGGACAACTCCCTGGCCGCGGAGAAGCCCATCTACAACGAGGATTTCACCCAGATGACCGTGAAGCTCCGCCAGGGCATCTACTGGAGCGACGGGGTGGAGTTCACCGCGGATGACCTCATCTACACGGTGGACATTCAAAAGAACACGCCGGGCCTGGCCTACTCCGGCCAGTTTGCCAAGTATGTGGACCACATGGAGAAGCCCGACGACTACACGGTGGTTTTCCACCTCACCGAGCCCAACTCCCGCTTCCACGGGCTCTTCACCGTCCGCTGGAGCGCCTGCTTCATGATGCCCAAGCACATCTTCGAGCAGCAGGAAGACGTGGTGGCCTTCACCTTCAACCCGCCGGTCAGCCTGGGCCCGTACGTCCTCAAGGACTTCGACCCCAACGGCAACTGGTACCTCTGGGAGCGGCGGGAGGACTGGGAGCGCACCACCCTGGCCCGCTTTGGCATGCCGGCGCCCAAATATGCCATGTACGTGGCCCCCGGCCCCAGCGACAAGAAGGTCATGGGGCAGACCAGCCACGACCTGGACGTGATCCACGACATCGCGCCCGAGGGGATGATCACCCTGGCCCGTACCAACCCCACCTCTCGCGGTTGGTTCAAGTCCTTCCCCTGGGCACACCCGGATCCCACCCTGCCCTCGGTGATCTACAACAACGAGAAGCCCGGCCTGAACAACCGGGATGTCCGTTGGGCGTTGACCCTGGCCATCGACATCGTGCGGGTGGCCATGGCCTCCTATCGGGGTGCCGCCACCATCTCGGCCATCCACGTGCCGCCCACCGGCCTCTATCCCCAGTACTACTTCGACCCACTCCAGGACTGGCTGCACGACTTTACCCTGGACATCGGCGGGGAGGCCTACAAGCCCTACGACCCCGATGCCAGCCTGCGCATCGCCGATGAGGCCCGCAAAGCCCTGGGCGACATGGTGCCCACCGACGTCAACGAGATCCGCAAGGCCATCGGCTACGGCTGGTGGAAGTATGACCTGGACGCGGCGGAACGGCTCATGCTCCAGGCGGGCTGCAGCCGGGATGCCAACGGCATGTGGCTGTTACCCAACGGCGAACCCTTCAAGATCGCGTTGCTGGCGGAAGGCGAAACCCGGCCGGTCATGAACCGGGGCGCGGCCATGATCGTGGAAAATTGGAAGGAATTCGGGATCGACGCCAGCCTGGATGTGCGCGATAATGCTTCGCGAGCCCGCCTGGCCCTGCTGGGCGAGTTCGATGCCGAGTTCGGCTGGACCATCGAGACCTGGGGCGGCCATCCCGATCTCTTCTTCTTCCTGGAGTCCTGGCACTCGGACTTCTACCGCCCGACCGGCGAAAATGCGGTGGGCCGTAACCGCATGCGCTGGAAGCATCCAGAGTTGGATCGCATCATCGAGGCCATCCAACGCCTGGACTTCGACGACCCCAAGGGGATCGAACTGGGCCAGGAGTTCATCAAGCTGGCGGCCCACGAGATGCCCATCACGCCCATCATGTCCTACAACGTCTTCTCCGTCTGCGACGAGTACTACTGGGAAGGGTTCCCCACGGCCGAGAACCCCTACACCAATCCGGTGGCCAACTGGGCCAACACCAAGTACATGTTCGTGAAGATTCGGCCTAAGCAGCAGGCATGATGAGATGTAGGTGACTGGGTGATTAGGGTATTGGGTGATTGGGTGGCAAGGGGGCGCGTTCCTGCAACGCTTCCCCCAATCACCTGATCACCCAATTGCCCAATCCCCCAGCCACCCACCCCCTTGCCATAAATCCGGAGAACGTACGGTGCGGAAATTCATTCTGGGCTATCTGTTGCCCCGTATCGGTCAGTATTTCATGGTCATCTTTCTTGGGGTGACCCTGACGTTCATCATCCCCCGTTTTTCCCCCAACGACCCGGTGGAGCGCCAGGTGAGCCAGATCATGATGAGCGGCTCCCAGGTCAGCCCGGAGGCCATCGAACATCTGCGGGAAGCGCTCACCGAGATGTACGGCCTGTCTGGCAGTCCGTGGCAACAGTACTGGGCCTTCTGGGGGCGCCTCCTGCGGGGGGACCTGGGGCCTTCCCTCTCCACCTTTCCCACCCCGGTCACCAAGCTGATTGCCGACGCCATGCCCTGGACCCTGGGCCTGCTGCTGACGGCGGTCCTCATCTCGTGGCTGTTGGGCAACCTGCTGGGGGGGCTGGCCGGCTACTATACCGAGAGCCGGATCATGCGGGCCATTGACGTCCTCAGCCAGGCCGTCCGCCCCATCCCCTACTACATCATGGCCCTGGTGTTGCTGGCCGTCTTCGCCTACTATATTCCCCTCTTTCCCTTCAGCGGCGCTTACCCGCCGGGTACCCATGTGGAGTGGAGCCTCAGTTTCATCCTGACCGTGGTGCGACATTCCATTCTGCCGGCCCTGAGCCTGATTCTGGTTGGGATCGGCGGCTGGTTTATCGGCATGCGCGCCCTGGCCTCCAACATCGTTTCGGAAGACTACGTCGTCTACGTGGAAAATGCCGGCCTCCCGGAACGGACCATCGTCTTCAACTACGTCATCCGCAACGCGCTCCTGCCCCAAATCACCGGGCTGGCCCTCCAGCTGGGCCTGATCTTCAACGGCGCGCTGATCATGGAGGTGGTCTTCGGCTATCCGGGCATGGGGACGTTGACCCTCCAGGCGGTGATGGCCAACGACTACACCCTGATCATGGGCATCACCATTTTCTCCATCATCGGTGTGGCCACCTCGGTGTTGATCCTGGACCTGATCTACCCCCTCTTCGACCCACGGGTGCGCCATCAGTGAAGGCAGCTTTGCATATGTTTACGACATTGCGGGATTTACTGAAGTATGACGGCCGCTTTCGCATCGCCTTTATTTTTCTGCTGGCCGTCCTCTGCCTGGCCCTGCTGACGCTGGTTTCCCCCTACGATCCCAGCCGGACGTACCTGGTGCCCCCGGACATGCCCCCGTCCCTGGAATATCCCTTCGGCACCAACTCCCGCGGCCAGGACATCTTCTGGTGGATGGCCTTTGCCGTTCGCAATTCGTTGTTGTTGGGCCTCTTGACCGCCGCCGTCTCCCGGGTCATCGCGGTCCTGGTCGGGCTGACGGCCGGCTACCGGGGCGGCATGGCCGATCGGCTGCTCATGTCCATCAACGACAGCTTTGTGGTCATGCCGGTGCTTCCCATCCTGATCCTGCTCAGTTTTCTGATGCGGGGCCAGCTCAACCTGGTGATGTTGGGCGTCCTCATGGGCGTGTTCGGCTGGCCGTGGGATGCCCGCCTGATCCGGGCCCAGGTGCTGAGCCTGAAGGAACGGCCCTTCACCCAGACGGCCGTCTACTCCGGCACCAACGCCTTTTGGATCACCATCCACGAGCACCTGCCCTTTGTGCTGCCGGTGGTCTTCGCCACCACCATCAACAACCTCATCTGGGCCATCGGCATGGAGGTCACCCTCAGCGTCCTCGGCCTGTCCGATGTGACTTTGCCCACCATCGGCACCACCATCTTCTGGGCCAACCAGCACCAGGCCCTGGTCTTCGGCGCCTGGTGGTGGCTGGCGGCGCCGGTGTTGGTGGCCATCATCCTTTTCCTGGGGCTCTACCTCTTCTTCTCCAGCGTCAACGAATACATCGACCCGCGCACCCGGCTCAGGCTGATTGGAGGCTGAACCATGACACCGCTGCTGGAAGTCGAAGACCTGCGGGCCTACTATCGGACGGAAGTCTACGGCATCTCCCGGACCGTCCGGGCCGTGGATGGCGTCTCGTTTCAACTGGAACGGAACGAGATCTACGGCATCGCCGGGGAGTCGAGCTGTGGCAAGACGACCCTGATCAAGGTCATCTCCGGGACCATCAAGCCGCCCCTCCGGGTGGAGTCGGGCCGGGTCTGTTACCATTTTGAAGGCCGGGACGTGGACATCCTGCACACGGATCGGGATGAGCTCCGTACCCAGGTGCGCTGGAAGGAGATCTCCTACGTGATGCAGGGATCCATGAGCGTCCTCAACCCCGTCCGCCGCATCATTCGCACCTTCGAGGACATCGTGGGGACCCACCAGGGGATCCCCGACAGGCGGGCTTTCCTGGAGCACGTGCGAGAGCATGTCAAGACCCTGGGCCTGCCGCCGGACATCCTCAACCTCTATCCCCACCAGCTTTCGGGCGGCATGCGCCAGCGGGTGGCCATCGCCCTGGCCACCATCTTTCATCCCAGCCTGATCATCGCAGACGAGCCCACCACTGCGTTGGATGTGGTGGTGCAGCGGGGCGTTTTGCAGATGCTCAAGGACATCCAGGCCGAAAGCGGCAACACCGTCCTGCTGGTGACCCACGACCTGGCCGTCCATGCCAACGTGGCGGACCGGGTGGCGGTGATGTATGCGGGCCGGATTGTGGAAGAAGCGCCCACCGAGGTGATCTTCGAGGCCCCCCGGCACCCCTACGCCCAGCACCTGATCCAATCCCTGCCCGTCATCGGCGACAAGTCCAGCAAGGGGAGCCTCAGCGGTGCGCCGCCCAACCTGGCCAACCCGCCCAGTGGCTGCCGCTTCCACCCCCGTTGCCCCCATGCCATGGACATCTGCCGCCAGCGGGTGCCGGAAATGCTCACCGTGGGGCCGCGCCATCGGGTCGCCTGCCATCTCGTGGAGGAGGCCGCATGACCGACACCACCAAGCTGCTGGACGTCCAACATGTTACGGTGGAGTTCCACACCGGCGGCCTGCTGAGCGGAACCCGCCTCCTGGCTGTCAACGACGTCTCTTTCGCCCTGGACAGCCGTCGGCCGGAGATCTTTACCCTGGCCGGCGAGAGCGGCAGCGGCAAGACCACCCTGGCCCGCCTCCTCCTCCACGACCTGGAGCCTACCCGGGGCCAGGTCCTCTTCGAGGGCCGGGACTTGCGCACCATCAAGGGGCGCCGGGATCAGATGGCCTTCATGAAGAAGGTCCAGCCCGTCTTCCAAAACCCCTTTGAAACCTTTAGCCCCCTGCGCCGGGTGGAGGAGTACCTTTTCGACACCGCCCGGAACTTCCGGGGCGTTCGCAGGCGCCGGGACGCTGCCCCCATCGTGGACGAGGCCCTGCGGCAGGTGGGGCTCTCGCTGGAGGAGATCAGCCGCCGTTATCCCCATGAGCTCTCCGGCGGCCAGATCCAGCGCATCTCGGTGGCCCGGGCCCTCATCCCCCAGCCCCGCCTCATCCTGGCCGACGAGCCCGTCTCCATGGTGGACGCTTCCCTGCGCATGTCCATCGTCAACCTCTTCCGCAAGCTGCGGGACGAGCAGCAGGTGAGCGTGGTCTACATCACCCACGACCTGGCCACGGCCTACTACATCAGCGACCGCATCGCCATCATGTTGCGAGGACGCATCGTGGAGATCGGGCCGGTGGAGGCCGTGCTGGACCGGCCCCTGCACCCCTACACCCAACTGCTGAAAGAGTCGGTGCCCAAGCCCCGGCCCCAGGAGCGGGGCGTGTGGACCAGGCACATCGACCTGGGCACCATGGAGGTGAAAGAGTACGGCCGTGTCGGCTGTAAGTTTGCCGGCCGCTGCCCCCATGTCATGGACATCTGCCGCCGGGCCGACCCGCCGGACGTGGCCGTGGAGGGGCGGACGGTCAAGTGTTTCCTCTACACCGAAGACACCGCGCAGGAGGCATCCGCCCCTGCCCAACCCGTGAAGACAGGGATCCCATGAACGAGATCACACTGGATACCAGGCTGGCGAAACACACCATCAGCCGCCACATCTACGGCCACTTTGCCGAGCATCTGGGCCGCTGCATCTACGAGGGCATCTGGGTGGGCGAGGACTCGTCCATTCCCAACGTCCGGGGCATCCGCAGCGACGTGGTGGAGGCCCTGCGCAAGATCCGGGTGCCGGTGTTGCGCTGGCCTGGTGGCTGCTTCGCCGACGAGTACCACTGGATGGATGGCATCGGCCCCCGGGAACAACGCCCCACCATGATCAACACCCACTGGGGGGGCGTGGTGGAAAACAACCACTTCGGCACCCATGAGTTCATGGATCTGTGCGAGCAGTTGGGCTGCGAACCCTACATCTGCGGCAACGTGGGCAGCGGCACAGTCCAGGAAATGTCCCAGTGGGTGGAGTACATCACCTTTGACGGCATCAGCCCCATGGCGAACCTGCGCCGGGCCAACGGCCGGGAAAAGCCCTGGCGGCTGAAATATTTCGGCGTGGGCAACGAAAACTGGGGCTGTGGCGGCCACATGCGGGCCGAGTACTACGCCGACCTCTACCGGCGCTACGCGCTCTATGCCCGCAACTACGGCGACAACCGACTCTACCGCATCGCCTGTGGCCCCCGCAACGACGACTACCACTGGACCGAGGTGTTGATGGAGCAGGCGGGCAGCGACCGCTGGCCTGGCGGCCCCTACATGGACGGCCTGGCCCTCCACTACTACACCTCGGTGCGCCGCCTGCCCGACGGTTCCCGGGAAGGCTCCGCCACCCAGTTCGACGAGGCGGGCTGGATCGAGATCATCGCCAAGGGGCTGACCATGGAGGAGCTGGTGCGCCGGCACAGCACCATCATGGACAAGTACGACCCCCAGAAAAAGGTGGCCCTCATCGTGGACGAGTGGGGCACCTGGTATGCGGTGGAGCCCGGCACCCACCCCCGTTTCCTCTATCAGCAAAATACCATGCGGGATGCCCTGGTGGCTGCCACCACCCTGGACATCTTCAACCGCCACTGCGAGCGGGTCCACATGGCCAACATCGCCCAGATGGTCAACGTGCTCCAGGCCATGATCTTGACCCAGGGGGAGAAGATCCTGCTGACGCCCACCTACCACGTCTTTGCCCTCTACACCGTGCACCACGACGCCACCCACGTGCCGGTGGACATCCAGAGCGAACGCTACGAGCTGGGCGATTACAGCATCCCGGCCCTGTCCGCCTCGGCTTCGGTGAACCAGGAGGGCGTGCTGCACATCACCCTCAGCAACGCCAACCCCCGCAAGGCCATGCCGGTCACCCTCTACGTGCGCGGCCTGCCGGTGCGCCAGGCCCAGGGGCAGGTCCTGCGCAGCGACGCCATGCAGGCCCACAACACCTTCGAACAGCCCAATGCCGTCAGCCCACAACCCTTCCAGGAGATCCAGCTCGCGGGGGAGACGGTCACCGTCCACATGCCCCCCATGTCCGTGGTTGCCCTGGCCCTGCGGGAGTAGCCACCTCACCATAGGTCCGGCCTCGTGGCTCGGACAGGGGGCTGCACCTCTGTCACGCAAGGATGCGTGACCTGCGTCACGATGACGTATCACCCACCAGGGGCCTGTGTGCACCGCCGTGTACCGGGGGAGCTGAAGGGCGCGGGTTCCATGCCATCCCGCGCCCTTTCAATGCCCGGCCTGCGAACTTGGACGCGGGGCCAGGGGATGGTATGTTTTCTGCACCATTTTGCACGTTTTCATCGAATTGAAAGCAACGTTTATCTGGAGAACTGATGGTATGAATGAGACCGCACGTATCACCCTGCATCCCGAGTTGACCATCGGCGCGGTGGACCCGCGCCTCTACGGTTCCTTCATCGAACACCTGGGCCGGGCGGTGTACGGAGGCATCTACGAGCCGGACCATCCCGCAGCCGATGAGGAAGGCTTCCGCACCGACGTGCTGGAGCTGGTGCAGGAACTCAACGTCCCCATCGTCCGCTACCCGGGGGGCAACTTCGTCTCAGGCTACAACTGGGAGGACGGCGTCGGCCCTAAGGAGGAGCGCCCCCGCCGGCTGGAGCTGGCCTGGCGCACCATCGAGACCAACCAGTTTGGCACCAACGAATTCATGGCCTGGTGTCGCAAGGCCCACACCGAGCCCATGCTCGCGGTCAACCTGGGCTCTCGGGGGTTGGACGCGGCCCGCAACCTGGTGGAATATTGCAACCACCCCGCCGGCACCTACTGGAGTGACCTGCGCCGCCGCCACGGATACCCGGAACCCCACAAGGTCAAAGTCTGGTGCCTGGGCAACGAGATGGACGGCCCCTGGCAGATCGGCCACAAGACCGCCGACGAGTACGGCCGGCTGGCCGTGGAGACGGCCAAGGTCATGAAGTGGGTGGATCCGACCATCGAGCTGGTGGCCTGCGGCAGCTCCAACCGCAAGATGCCCACCTACCCCCAGTGGGAGGCCACGGTGCTGGAGCACACCTACGAGCACGTGGAGTACCTCTCCCTGCACACCTACTACGGCAACCGCAACGGCAACACCGCCAACTTCCTGGCCAAATCCCTGGACATGGACCGCTTCATCGCCGAGGTGGCCGGCATCTGCGACTACGTCCAGGCCAAGAAGCGCAGCAAGAAGAAGCTCTACCTTTCCTTTGACGAGTGGAACGTCTGGTACCACTCCAACGCCGCGGACCGGCAGTTGGAGCCGTGGCAGATCGCACCGCCCCAGTTGGAGGATATCTACACCTTCGAGGATGCCCTGCTGGTGGGGTGTATGCTCATCACCCTGCTCAAACATGCGGACCGGGTGAAGATCGCGTGCCTGGCCCAACTGGTCAACGTCATCGCACCCATCATGACCGCCAACGGCGGCCCGGCCTGGCGCCAGACCATCTACTACCCCTTCTACCACGCGGCCCGCTACGGCCATGGCCAGGCCCTGCACCTGGCCCCCGGCTCGCCCGTCTACCACGACGACGAGTTCGACGCCGTCCCCTACCTGGAGGCAGTGGCTACCTACGACGAGGCCGGCGAGGTCCTGACCGTCTTCGCGGTCAACCGCCACCTGGAGGAGCCGCTGCCCCTGGTGGGCGATGCCCGTCATTTTGCCGGGTATCGGGTGGTGGAACACATCACCCTGACCCATCCCGATCTCAAGGCCACCAATACCCGGGAGTGCCCCGACCGGGTGGTGCCCCAGGCCAACGGCAACGCCACCCTGCAGGAGGGCCGCCTGGAGGCCCTGTTGCCCGCAGCCTCCTGGAACGTCATTCGCCTGGCCCGCAGATGAGCCAGGCGGACGGCCCGTCGTGGAACATCCGGCGGTGATGTCGGTCACGCACCCTGACTTAACCTGAACCGGAGCCCGGCCCTTTCACCTGCACTTCGATGAGGTGGGGGCCGGGCTCTGCCAGTGCGGCGGAGAGGACCCGGTTGAACTCCTCCGCGCTGGTGGGCCGGCTGGCCGGCACGCCCATCCCCCGGGCCAGGGCCACCCAATCGATGGCCGGCGCCGTCAGATCCAGCAGCGCCCCGGCCTTGGGCCCCCCTGCCTCCGCGCCAACCCGCCGCAATTCTCCCTGCAAAATGGCATACGCGCCATTGTTGAAAAGCACCGTGACCACATCCAACCCTTCCCGGGCCTGGGTCCACAGGGCCTGCAGGGTGTACATGGCCGACCCATCGGCCTCCATGGCCAGCACCCGGCGGTCGGGACAGGCCACGGCCGCGCCGGTGGCCACAGGTAGCCCCTGGCCGATGGCCCCGCCCATGACGCTGAGCCAGTCGTGGGGGGGCGCGCCCAGGGTCCACGCCTCCGCGTTGCGCCCCGAGGTGATGGATTCATCTGATACAATGGCTTCCTCGGGCATGAGGGCCGCCACACTGCGCCAGACCTTCTCCAGGGTAAGCTCGCCGGTGGGCAAGGGAGGACGTTCCGCCGGATAGCGGGGGCCGGTGTAGGCGGGCGCGGCCACGGCCTCGGCCAGGGCATCCAGCGCGGCCAGGATGTCCTCCTCCAGGGTGGCCAGGGTGTGGAGCGTGCACTCGGGCGGCGCCAGCAGGCTGGGCTGGTCCGGATAGGCGAAGAAGGCGACGGGCGGCTGCGCGCCCACCAGGATCAGGTGCTGGAGGTCGGCCAGCATGGCCCGGGCCTGGGGCGGCGGGTAGGGCAGCCGGGGGAGCACCGGCCGTCCCGCTCCTCGCTGCAGGCGGGCGTTGGCCCGGTTGCCGATGACCCGGGCGCCTGTGGCCTGGCCGATGCGCGCTGCCAGCTCCAGGCCGGGGTCGGTCACCGCCGGGCCGGTGAGAAGCAACGCCGTCCGCTGGCCGCTGCGCAAGATCCGGGCCACCTGGTCGACGGTGGCCGGATCCACCGGCCGGGGAGCCGGCCGCGGGACGGGCGGCGGTGGCGTGGCCCGCCCCACCGGGGACCAGGCGCAGTCGGCGGGCAGGATGAGGGTGGCCACCTGGCCCGGCGGCTGGAGGGCCGCGGCCAGGGCGGCTGCGGCGTCCGCTGCCACGCTGTCGGCATCCCGACAGGTGTGCACCCAGCCGGAGACCGCGCCGGCAATGGCCTGGATGTCAGAGGTGAGGGGGGCGTCGTGCTGGATGTGATACGTGGCGTGTTCGCCCACGATGTTGACCACCGGCGAGTGGGCCCGCCGGGCGTTGTGGAGGTTGGCCAGCCCGTTGCCCAGCCCGGGCCCCAGGTGAAGCAGGGTGACGGCCGGTTTACCGGCCATGCGCGCATAGCCGTCCGCCGCGCCGGTGCAGACCCCTTCGAAGAGGCCCAACACCGCCCGCATGCCGGGCACTGTGTCCAGCGCGGCCACAAAGTGCATCTCCGACGTGCCGGGATTGGTGAAACATACCTCCACCCCGCCGTCCACCAGGGTCTGGATCAGGCTCTGGGCACCGTTCATGGTCTCCTCTCCCGCTTTCTGTTCAGGCTACCAGCGGCGGCCGTCGCTTCCAGGTTTCGGTGGCCTGTTGGAAGGCGTAGGCCAGTTGGAGCACGCCCAGGTCATCCTGGTGGCGCCCCACGATCTGCAGGCCCACCGGGAGCCCCTCAGGCGTGAAGCCGCAGGGCACGGAGATGGCCGGCAGGCCGGTCACGGTGATGTAGTAGCACGACTTCATCCAGTCGATGTAGGTCTCCATGGCCACGCCGTTGATCTCGGTCACATATTCCTGGCCCACGTCGAAGGGCGGGACCTGGCTCACCGGCAGGAGCAGGAATTCGTAGGTTTCCATGAACTGCCGCACCCGGTGGTACAGAGCCGTCCGCTTGACCTCGGCCCGGCCCAGTTGGGGACCGGTCAGGCGCGCGCCCTGCTCCACATTCCAGACCACCGTCTCCTTGATCTGGTCCCGGTGGGCTTTGACCAGCTCGCCGTACTGGAGCTCGAAGGCCCACGCCCGCCAGGCCTTGAAAGCCTCGTCCGCGTCCCGGAAGTCGGGGGCTGCTTCCTCCACCTGGCAGCCCAGGTCGGCGAAGACGGGCAACTGCTCCCGGATGGCGTCGGTCACCCGGGGATCCACCGGGAAGGAGCCGCCCAGGTCCGGGCTCCAGGCGATGCGGGTGCCCCGGAAGTCCCGCTCCAGGGGCGTGGCAAATTTCGTCCCCGATTCGGCGATGGCAATGGGGGAGCGGGGATCGGGGCCGGCGATGGCGCTGAGCATGAGGGCCACATCCTGCACCGTCCGCGCCATGGGGCCCTGGACCGAGATGGGGAACCAGGCCACGGCCCGGGGATAGGCAGGTACCCGGCCGGGCGAGGGGCGAAAGCCCACCACGTTGCAGAAGCTGGCCGGGTTGCGCAGGGAGCCGCCGGTGTCGCTGCCGTCGGCGATGGGCTGCATGCCGCAGGCCAGGGCCACGGCCGCGCCGCCGCTGCTGCCGCCGCAGGTTTTGGTGGTGTCGTACGGGTTCAGGGTGGCCCCGAAGACCGGGTTGAAGGTCTGGGAGCCGGCGCCGAACTCCGGCACGTTGGTCTTGCCCATGGTGAGCGCGCCGGCCTGCTGGAGGCGCTCCACGATCAGGGCATTCTGATCTGGCACGTGGTCCCGGTAGAGGGGGGAGCCCCACGTGGTACGAATCCCCTTGGTGGGGACCAGGTCCTTGTGGGCGATGGGCAGCCCGTGGAGCGGTCCCATCGCCTCGCCCCGGGCCAGGGC
The DNA here is from genome assembly GCF_006569185.2 of Litorilinea aerophila. NCBI lineage: Bacteria > Bacillati > Chloroflexota > Caldilineae > Caldilineales > Caldilineaceae > Litorilinea > Litorilinea aerophila. The sequence goes on from NZ_VIGC02000024.1 coordinate 44,573, forward strand.
CGCGTCCGCGGCGTCTGCTGCGGCCAGGGCCCGTTCCGGCACCAGGGTCACGATGGCGTTGACCTGGGGGTTGACCCGCTCGATCTGGGCCAGGTGGGCTTCCATCACCTCCCGGGCCGAGAGCTCCCGGCGGCGGATGCGCCCGGCCTGCTCCACGGCCGTCATGAAGCAAATTTCGTCGGTGGACATGGCGGGTTCCTCCTGGTGGGTTCTGGCTATGGGCCGACCTGGGCCAGGGGTGGCTGCCCCTGCCAGACCCGCTGTAGATTCTGGAAGATAAACTCGCCCCGGCGGGACCAGGTGTCGTAGGTGACGCCTGCGGTGTGGGGCGTGAGGAGGACGTTGGGCAGGCGCAGGAGGGGATTGCCGGGCGCGGGAGGCTCCTGCTCCAGCACGTCCAGGGCTGCGCCCCGGATCTGTCCCCGCTCCAGGGCGGCAGCCAGCGCGGCCTCGTCCACCACCGGCCCGCGGCAGGTGTTCACCAGCAGCGCGGTGGGTTTCATCCGAGCCAGCTCGGTCGCGCCGATGAGGCCTCGGGTCTGGTCGTTCAGGGGCACGTGCAGGGTCACCACATCGGCCTGGGCCAGCAGATCCGCCAGCTCCATCCGCCGCACGCCCAGTTCCCTTTCCACCGCTTCGGGCACGGGGTACGGGTCATAGTAGAGCAGGTCGGCCTCGAAGGCCCGCAGAAGCCGGGCCACCCGCCGGCCGATGTTGCCCAGGCCGATGATGCCCACGGTTTTCCCGTAGATGGTGTAGGTGGTTGCGCCCGAGTCAATGGCCCGCCAGCCCTGCTCCGGCGGGTCCATGCGCACGTTGCGGTCCATCTCCACCAGGCGTCGGTAGAAGCCCAGGATGAGGGCCAGGGTGTGCTCGGCCACGTCGATGGCGTTGGAGCCGCCGTTGTTGGCCACGGGGATGCCCATCTCCCGGCACAGGGCCAGGTTGAAGCGGTCGAAGCCGGCGCTGACCAGTTGGATGAGCTTGAGCCGACGGCCGGCCCGCAGCACGGCATCCTCAATGTAGCCCGGGAAGAGGATCAGAAAATCGGCCTCCTGGATCAGACGGGTCTTCTCTGGAATGGGCAGGCTGTGGGGATGGATGGCCACCTGATAGTCGGCCGGCGCATGCTGGGTCAGCAGATGGGCGAGCTCGGGGGCAAGGGATGTGAAGAACAGGACGCTGGGCATACGTTTCGTACCTTTTCTTACCTTTCTAGAAAGCGACAGAGTCGTTCCATGGCCGGCTCCAGGACGGACATGTCCGGCGCGTAGCAGATGCGGATGGCCCCTTCGCCGCCCGGGCCGAAGGCGACGCCTGGCGCCACCGACACCTTGGTGGCCCTGAGCAGCTCCAGGGCGAAGGTGAAGGAATCTTCCAGTCCGTGGATGCGGGGGAAAAGGTAGAAGGCGCCCGCGGGCCTGGCCACGGAGACACCCCGGACCGATGTGAGGGCCTGGTAGCAAAAGGTCATGTGCTGATGGAGTTGTTCCACCATGGCGTGGATGTCGTCGTCGCCTCGACGCAGGGCCACCTCGCCAGCCTTCTGGGTCATGGTGGCCGCGTGGGAGACGATGAACTCGTTGAGCTGGGCGGCCTTCTGCACCAGATCCCGCCGGGAGACCAGCCAGCCCAGGCGCCAGCCGGTCATGCAGTAGGCCTTGGAAAAGGATTGCACCACCATCACCGCGTCGTCCCGGCTGCAGAGGCGCAGGATGGACGGCGCCACGGGCCCGGCGTAGTAGAGGCGCTCGTAGACTTCATCGGCCAGCAGCCAGAGCCGGTGGCGACGGCAGAAATCCAGCAGGGCTTGCTGTTCCGCCGGTGTGGCCACCCACCCCAGCGGGTTGGAGGGGGAGGTGTAGAGGAGGAGGCGGGTGCGGGGAGAGAGGGCCGCCTCCAGGGCGGTGAAATCCACCCGGTAGCCCTGACCGTCGAAGGCGAAGGGCACCTCCACCGGCGTGGCTCCGTAGAGGCGCACGATCTCCGTGCCATTGGGCCAGTTGGGCGTCAGGATCAGGGCTTCGTCGCCGGGGTCCAGGGCACAGCGGATGGCCACGTTGAGGGCCTGGACGCCCGAGGCGGTGATCAGGATCTCGGCCGGCTCCAGGGTCACGCCGTGGAGTTCGGCGTACTTGTCGGCCAGGGCCGCGCGCAGGCTGGGCAGGCCCGCGTTTTCTGAGTAGAAGGTGAAGCCGTCCTCCACGGCCTGGTGCAATGCCTCCCGGATGTAGGGCGGGGTGGGCAGCGTGGATTCTCCAAAATGGAGCTTGAATGTCCCTTCCATGGCAAAGGCCACGTTGGCCACCTCTCGGATCCGTGATGGTGTGATGTGGGCCAGGCCGGGTGCCAGAGAAACAGGTTGCATGGTGAACTCCGCAGAAAGAAGGTGGTGAGCGGGGCTGATGTCGCTTCAGGCTGGCGGCTGCCAGGGCGGCACCTGGAGGGGCGTGAGGTGGGCCTCGATGTGGTCCCGCTGGGGCTCCAGCCAGGGGGGGAGCTGGAGGCGCTGCCCCAGTTCCTCCACATCTTCGTCCACCGTGAAGCCGGGGCCGGCCGTGGCCAGCTCGATGATGTGGCCGTCGGGGTCGTTGGTGTAGATGCTCTTGAAGTAGACCCGATCCAGCACGGGGGTGACCTGGAAGCCATGACGGCGGAGGCGCTCCTGGAAGTGGCGCTGGGTTGCCTCGTCCGGCACAGCCAGGGCGAAGTGGTGGGTGCTGCCGGTGCCCACCCGGGCCCGGCCGGCCTGGGCCGGGTTTCGCTCGAAGTAGGTGACCAGGGTGCCCGGCGCGCCCTCGCCCACGCCCCAGTACCAGTGGGCGGAGCCGGGGTCGTCGAAGTTGGCGGTCATCTTCACCCGTCGCATGCCCAGCAGGCCTGCGAAGAACGCATGGGTGCGCTCGATGTTACTGCCGATGGCCGTGATGTGGTGCATCCCCCGGCGCAGGGCCATGTCCGGCGTGATGGCGGGGACGGGTTCTGGCCAGGTGTGGGCCTGGATGCGCGCCTCGTCCCGGTTGCGGACCACCATCTCCGGCGGTGGATCCTGGTGGGTCTGGCCCAACTGCTCGGCCGGCTCGTCCACCGTCCAGCCGGGCCCCACGGTGGCGATCTCCAGGATGGCGCCGTCCGGGTCTCGGAAGTAGATGGACTTGAAATAGTGGCGGTCCAGGGGGCCGGTCACGGTCAGGCCCAGGTCGGTCAGGCGCCGCTTCCACTTGAGGAGGACGGTTTCGTCCGGCACGGCCAGGGCGAAGTGGTGGGTGCCGCCCACCCCTTCCCGTCCCCGGCTGAGGTGGGGCCATTCGAAAAAGGTGATGATGGAGCCGGGGCTGCCCACGCCGTCGCCGAAGTAGAGGTGGTAAGTGTCCGGCGCGTCGAAGTTGACCGTCTGCTTGATCAGGCGCAGGCCCAACACGCCGGTGTAGAAGTCCACCGTGCGTTGCGCGTTTCCGCACACCAGCGTAATATGGTGAAGTCCCAGGATTTCCATGACGTCCACTCCATGGCGGCGGGCATAGGCCACGTGGCGGGTGCCTTCCAGGGTGGAGAGGTATGGTTGCACCCGTGCCTCCACTCTATCACGAGTCGGCCGATTGTTCAAAGCCATCTATGATTGGGGATATTGTTCACAATCGTCGGAGTTGGTTCATTGGGCGCCACTGTAGGGGCGCTGCTTGCTGCGCCCGTCACGGACAGGGCTTGCCCTGACCGCCCCTACGGATTGGGGCTTCACCCATAGGTGAGGACACATATCAACAAATGGAAAGGTAGCCATGGCAGGCAAGTATTTCGAGGAGCTGGAAGTGGGCATGGTGGTGCAACACCGCACGGGACGGACCATCACCGAGATGGACAACGTGCTTTTCTCCGCGCTGACCATGAACACCCAGCCGTTGCACATCAACGAGGATTATTGCAACCGGCACACCCAGTTTGGCCGGCGCATCGTCAATGGCATCTTCACCCTGGGCCTGACGGTGGGCATCAGCATCCCGGATCTGACCGAGGGCACCATCGTGGCCAACCTGAGCTACGAGCACGTGCGCCACCCCCGGCCCCTCTACCACGGCGATACCCTCTACGTGGAGAGCCAGGTGCTGGAGAAGCGGCCGTCCCGCAGCAAGCCGGACCGGGGCATTGTGCGCTTTCGGCACATCGGCCGCAACCAGCACGGCGAAGTGGTGATCGAGGTGGAGCGCACGGCCCTGGTGCTGAGGCGGCCTTCCGACGGCCAGGGCGCCTGGTAAATCCCGGCAGAAATTCGCCGATAGGTTCCGCCAGAAGTAGTGCGCCCAGAGGGCACCCGGAATTTCTGCCGTGGTATTTACGCCAGACTGTACTAGAGCTTGAGGCCGCTCAGCACCACGCCGGAGATGAAGTAGCGCTGGGCAGCGGCGAAGAGGGCGATGACAGGGATGGTCATCACCGCGGCCGCGGCCATGAGCAGGTGGTCGCGCGGGTCGTTGGTCTCCAGGGGGATGTACTGGAAATAGCGCAGGCCCACCGCCGCGGTGAAGAGCTCAGCCCGGTTCAGGTAGATAAACGGGGCGAAGAATTCGTTCCAGTCGTTCAAGAACTGGAGGATGGCCACCGTGGTGAGGGCGGGCTTCATGAGGGGTACGATCACGCTCCACAAGATGCGGAAAGGACCGGCACCGTCGATGAGCGCGGCTTCGTCCAGGTCCCGGGGGATGCTCAGGATGAACTGGCGCAGAAGGAAGATCATGAAGGCGCTTCCCCCCAGCCAGGAGCCGATGGTCAGGGGCACGTAGGTGTTGATGAGCTTCAGCTTGAACCAGAGCAGGTACTGGGGGATCAAGGTGACCGTGCCCGGGATCATCATGGTGCCCAGCATCAGGATGAACCAGACGTTTTTGCCCACAAAGTTGAAGCGGGCAAACGCATAGGCGGTGAGGGTGGCGGTGATGATGGTGCCCGGGATGGTGATAAAGACAATCAAAAAGCTGTTGGCCATCCAGCGGGCGAAGGGGACCGTCTGGAAGACATCCGCGTAGTTGTGCCACTGGGGCGTCGCCGGCCAGAGATGGGGCGTAAAGGAGCGGAGCTCCTGCCAGGTCTGCAGCGAGCTGGAGACGGTCCAGTACAGCGGAAAGGCGAACATCAGGCCGGCCAGGGTCAGACAAAAATAGGTGATGACTTTGGTCAGGGTGCGACGTTTCCGCACCGCTTCCGACGTGTGCCGGTCGATACTGATGGGGCGCGTGGCCATGTCAGATGTCGTGGTCATCGGGGCTTACTCTCCGTAGTAGAAGACCCAACGTTTGGACAGACGCATCTGGAAGATGGTCAGGGTCACAATGATGATGGCGAAGAACCACGCCAGGGCCGCGGCGTAGCCCATGTTCCAGTAGTCGAAGGCCTGCTTCCAGATGTGGAGGCTGAAGAACCAGGTGGCGTAGCCCGGGCCACCCTCGGTGGCCACAAAGGCAGCGGCGAAGGTCTGCAGCGCGCCGATGATACCCAGGACCGTGTTAAAGAAGATGGTGGGCGTGAGCAGGGGAATGGTGACGTGGCGGATGCGCTGCCAGGTGTTGGCACCGTCAATGTGCGCGGCGTCGTACAGGGAGTCGGGAATGCCCTGGAGGCCGGCCAGGAAGATGATCATCTGGGTGCCACCGATGCCTCCCCAGAGCCGCATGAGGATCAAGGAGGGGATGGCCCACTGCCGGTCGGTGAACCACCCCGGTGGGTTGGCGACCCCCAGCTCCCGCAGGGCCTGGTTGACAATGCCAAAATCGGTGTTCAGCAGCCATTTCCAGAGTACCACCGAGGCCACCAGCGGCACCAGGGAGGGCATGAAAAAAAGCGTCCGGTAGACGGAGACCCCTTTGAGCTGCTGGTTGAGGAGGATGGCCAGAAACATGGAACCCAGCACGCCCAACGGTACGCCCAGCCCGGCGAAGTAGAAGGTGCGCACCAGGGATGGCCAGAAGAGGTCGTCGTTGGTGAACATCTTGACGTAATTGGCCGCGCCGATGAACTCGGGTGCGCCCAAGACGTCGTATTTGGTCAGGCTCAGATACAGGGAAGCCAGGCCTGGCCCCACGAACAGGCCAAAAAAGCCGATCAGCCAGGGGGTCAGGAAGAGGTAGCCGTACAGGTTCTCCCGCCGTCGGGCCGGAGACCAGGCTCGCCGCCTGGCCGCCTTCTTCCCCGCTTCGGTCGCGATGGTCGTCATCTGGAACTCCTCAGGGTGTCGATGATCAGGGCAGGAGGGCGCAGGCGGACGCCAGTGCGCCCACCCACACCCTCCCGCCGTCAGCCGCGAACGGCCGCGGCTCTCTCGCGTCCATCCCATCGGGCCGACATCAGGCCGGGTCCATATCCAGCACGTCCTGAACGGCCTTGTGGAGATCTTCCAACCCCTGCTCAAAGGGAATGGGGTCGTTGGGATCCAGGAGGAGCTGCACCCGCTGGGTGATGGCATCGGTATATTCCCGTCCCCGGGAATTGGCCGGCGCGTAGGCCGGAATGCCATTTTCCAGGTTCGGAATGAACCATTCGTGGATGGGGTTTTGTTTCACCAGCTCATCCAGCACGTCCGGCCGGACCAGCGCGCCCTGCCCGGCCACCAGGTTGAAGCCCAGGCACCCCTCGAAGTTGGTGATGTGTTTGATGAATTCGTAGGCCTCCTGGGGATGGGCGCTGCTCGCGTTGATGTTCCACGTGCCGCCCCGGATCTGGCAGGGGAAACGCCCATCCTCCCGGGTGGGGAAGAGGCCCTGCCAGGCTTCGGCAATGCTGGGGTCCTGGATGTCCCGGTCGAAGTTGCGGACGTTGAGGGAACCGGCCCAGTTCATGGTGATCTTCCCCTCCAACTGGGCCGCGGCCACGTTGAGGTCGCCGCCGGGCGAGGGCAACACCTTGTCCACCACGGCCAGGTCATAGAGCCAGCGGAACGCCGCCTGGGCCCGCTCGTCGTCCAGGATCAGGCAGCGGGTTCCCTCTTCGTTGATGAAGGTGGTGTTCCAGATGCGGCAGAGGACGGCGACGGCGGACTCGCTGTAGGGGAAGGCCATGCCGAACCGCTCCCCCTCCTTGTAGAAGGTGCGGGCCCATTCGCCGTAGGTTTCCATGGAGGTCTCGTGGCCCATCGGGTCCGGCGGCTCGATGCCCGCCTCTTCAAAATGGCGCTTGTTGATGACCATGGTGTCGTGACCGGCCCATCCCCAACTGGGCAGGCCATAAATCTTCCCCTTATAACGCTGGATGGTGATGAACTGTTCAAACCACTGGCTCAGGTCCAGGTCATCTGCCTCCATCAGCTCATCCATGGGCCCGATGATGCCCTTGTCGATGGCCCGCCAGAAGTGATAGTGGGAGGGGTCGAAGGCGATGATGTCGCCCAAATCGCCGGCCGCGTGCATGGCGTACATCTTGCCGTAGTTGTCCTGCTGGCTGGATCCGGTCAGGGGGCGGAATTCGATGTCGATGTTGGGGTGTAATTCCTTGAATGTCTCGATCCGCTCTTCGTTCCAGCCGGTGCCGGGCCCCCGGAAGGTATCCCAGATCAGTTTAATGGTGTCGCTGCTGGCGGTCGCTTCTCCGCCTTCACTGCCGGTTTGGGGGGCAGCCGCCTCCGGCGCACTACAGGCGGCCAACAGGCTACCGGTCACCAGGGCGCCGCTGAAACGCAGGAACGTGCGCCGTGAGATTGGGGTGGACATGGGCAGAACCTCCTTGTGGTTTTGGGTTTGAAGTGACATGAAGCCAGCGTCGACTGGCATGGGTGTAGATCGCATCTGTGGGCGGGGGTGGGGAGTGCCAGACTGCGGTCTACACGGTGAAACACAGACCGATTCCTGCAAAGAAAAAGGATCGTTGCAGGCCGATGGGATGGAACGTCAACGATGCTCGGGAACAGATGGCGCGCGTGGCAAAATGGTCTGACCATTCAGGCTGCTCGATTCTAGCATATCCACGCTCGGGCTGTCAACCAGGATTTCGCCGGCCAAATCGGCTATCTTCCAGGCCGACGCCTGCCCCAATTTGCGTGGCCGTTGGCTGCAGTGGGACAATACGGTCGCATTCCATGCCGTTCAACCCACCCCATCAACCACCAGGAGGATCCCCATGCTCAGCATACGCCTGGCCCAGCGCGCGGCAGAAGGGCGGCCCATCCGGGTCGGCATCATCGGCACCGGCAAGTTTGGCGCCGGCCTGGTCGCCCAGATCTCCCAGATGCAAGGCATGACCGTCTCGGCCATCGCCGACATCAACCTGGATCACGCCATCCACGCCTACTCGTCCAGCGGCGTCCCGGCGGAGGCCCTCGTCACCGCGGAGCGGGCCGCCGCCATCGACGATGCCATCCGCGCCGACCGGCCGGCCATCACCCAGGACGGCCTGCTGGTGGCCCAGTCCGAATTGGTGGACGTGGTGGTGGAGGCCACGGGCGTGCCGGACGTGGGCGCGCGCATGGCCTACGAGGCCATCACCCACAACAAGCACGTGGTCATGGTCAACGTGGAGGCGGACGTCACCGTGGGGCCCATCCTGCGCCGGCTGGCCGACGCGGCGGGTGTGGTCTACACCCTGGTGGACGGCGACCAGCCCGGCTGCACCATGAACATGGTGGACTGGGCCCGGGCTCTGGGCTTCGAGGTGGTGGCCGCGGGCCGGGGTACCATCATGTACGCCGACGACCGTCAGGGCACGCCGGACACCGTGCCCCAGCGCTTCGGCTTCAGCCAGGAGATGATCCAGCGCCGCACCATCAACCTCAAGATGTACAATTCCTTCCGGGACGGCACCAAAGCCCAGGTGGAGATGGCCGCGCTGGCCAACGCGGCCGGCCTGGTGCCCGACGTACGGGGCATGCACGAGCCGTCGGTGAACATCGAGGACATCGCCCGGGTCTTCAGCCGACGGGAAGAAGGGGGCATCCTCAGCCGCCACGGCGTGGTGGAGCTGGCCAACAGCGTGGCGGAAGATGGCCAGACCCTGCTGCCCAATGGCCTGGGCATGGGGGTCTTCGTGGTCATCCGCACAGACCATCCCTTCACCCAGGAAGATCTGCGCGCCTACTACCTCCACCCCGGCGGCAACGGCCACAACTACCTCCTCTATCGGCCCTACCATCTGGTCGCGGTGGAAGCGCCCATCTCCATCGCCAAAGCCGCCCTCTACGGCGAGCCCACAGGGTCTCCCCTGCCCACGCCCACGACGGAGGTCATCACCGTGGCCAAGCGCCATCTGGAAGAGGGGGAAACCCTGGACGGCGGCGGTGGCTACACTGTCAATGGCCTTTGCGAGCGCGTCGACGTGGCCCGGGCGCAGGGGCTTTTGCCCCTGGGGCTGGCTGCCGGTGCCCGGCTGAAATGTGACGTGGCCCAGGGGGAAGCCATCACCTACGACATGGTGGAATTGGTGGAGGATTCTTTTATCCTCAAGCTGCGCCGCCTGCAGGATGCCACCATCTGGCCGGCGGGCAACGCAAGAAGCGCATGAAGGGCGCCGCGGCAAGCCCCAGGGCACACTGTCTTGCCGCCTGGCTGCTTACTTGTAGGGCAACGCCTCCAGCGCCACATGGCCGGTGAGCGCTTCAAACTCCGGGTCTTTGTGGAGCAAGATGGCCTGGGTTTGAAGCGCATAGGCCGCTATGATGGTATCTACCAGGGACAAACGATGGATGGCTTTCAACCGGGCGGCAGTGAGCAGGACTGCTTCCTCCAGCTGCCAGAGGAACGTTGCCGGGAGCGCCTTCATCAGGGCGTAGCGTCGCTCTGCTTCTGGCACGCCCCGTTCCTGTTGGCTGATATAGTTCACTTCCAGGAGGCTGACCCAGGTAATGAAGGCCGATCCGCTGCGTAACACCTCTTCAACCCTGGTTGCACCGGCCTCATCTTCAATCAGGGTTAGAAGGGCCGGAAGGGGAACGTGATTTACGACCTGCCTGTCTGCCCGGGAGTAAAATGGGGGTGGATGAGGGTCGAATCATGCCAGCGAGGAGGTCGTACATGATAACGGTGAAACGGGTCTATGAAGCACCGGCTGCGGACGACGGCCAGCGTTTCCTGGTGGACCGCCTTTGGCCCCGGGGCGTTAAGAAGGACGAGCTACGTCTGGACGGCTGGCTGAAGGAGGTGGCTCCCAGCGACGCGCTGCGTAAGTGGTTCGGCCACGACCCCGCCAGATGGGAGGAATTTCAGCAGCGCTACTTCGCCGAGTTGGAGGCCAACCCCGACGCCTGGCAGCCTCTCCTGACGGCGGCCCGCCAGGGCGATGTGACGTTGCTGTACAGCGCCCGGGATGAGGCCCACAACAACGCTGTGGCGCTGAAGGCCTTCCTGGAGCGCTACCTGGCAGATACGGAGACCGCCCATGGCGAATGAACGTCCCCAGGTGGTGATTGTGGGCGCCGGCTTTGGCGGCCTGTGGGCTGTCCGCGGGCTGGCCGGCGCGCCGGTGGACGTGCTGTTGGTGGACCGCAACAACTATCACACCTTTTTGCCCCTACTCTACCAGGTGGCCGCCGCGGAGCTGGAGCCCGAGGCCATCGCCTATCCCATCCGCAGCATCCTGCGGGAGATGCCCAACGCCCGCTTTCTGTTGGCCGAGGTGGAGGAGGTGGATCTGGCTGCGCGCCAGCTCCAGACCAGCGTGGGCCCGGTCCCCTACGACTACCTGGTGCTGGCCCTGGGCAGTGCCCCCCACTTTTTCGGGGTGCCCGGCGCCCGGGAACACGCGTTTACCCTCAAGAGCATGGAGGACGCCATCCGCCTGCGCAATCATGTGCTGGGGCGCTTTGAGGCGGCCCAGTGGCAACAGGATCCGGACGCCCGGGCGCGGGCCTTGACCTTCGTGGTGGTAGGTGGGGGCCCCACCGGCGTGGAGTTCGCCGGCGCGCTGGCCGAGCTCATCAACGGGCCGTTGCGTCGGGACTACCCGGACCTGGATTTTCGGTCGGCCCGGGTGATCCTGCTGGAAGCCCAGTCGACCCTGCTCCCCGGCCTGCCGGAGCGGCTGCAACAGTATGCCCGGCGTCGCCTGGAACAGATGGGGGTGGATGTACGCCTGCAGGCCCTGGTGGAGGAGATTGCACCCGCCCAGGTCCGCATCCGAGCCGGGGAAGTCATCCAGTCGGATACGGTGGTGTGGACCGCGGGCGTCCAGGGGGTGCCCGGGGCTGATCGTTGGGGGTTGCCCACGGGGCGGGCCGGCCGGGTGGCAGTGTTGCCCACCTTGCAGGTGCCCGGCCATCCCGAGGTTTACGTGATTGGCGATCTGGCCTATGTGGAGCAGGAGGGGCGCCCGTTGCCCATGGTGGCGCCGGTGGCCACCCAGCAGGGTAAAGCCGTGGCCGCCAACCTGCGCCGTCAGCTTCAGGGGCAGGAGCTGCAACCCTTCCGCTACCGGGATCGGGGCACCATGGCCACCATCGGCCGCAACGCGGCCGTGGCCCAGGTTTACGGGCGCTCCTTCACCGGTTTCATCGCCTGGGTGTTGTGGCTGGGGGTTCACCTTTTCAACCTGATCGGCTTCCGCAACCGGCTGTTGGTGATGCTCAGCTGGGCCTGGGACTACTTCTTCTACGAGCGGGTGGTGCGCCTGCAGATGCCCCGGCTGGATCCGGATGGGAAGTAACTGGTTCCCCTTCCACTCCCGGATAATGAAGGGATTGTACGGCATTGGAGAAGTATGCTACAATACACATAAAACGGCTATTTTGTGTGTATTGCAAGGAGGCATAGCATGCGCACTAATGTGGTGATCGATGAGCAGTTGATGGCGCAGGCCCTGGCACTGAGCGGACTGCGGACGAAACGGGCCGTAATCGAGGAAGCCCTGCGCCTGTTGATCCGCCTCAAGCAGCAGGAACAAGTGCGCGCTCTGCGGGGGCAGCTCTCTTGGGAGGGGGATTTGAACGCGCTGCGTCAGGATCGACTCCCAGATCCTGTGAAGTAGGATGAGGAGGAAACGCGTGTGGCTCGTTGACTCCTCCGTGTGGATCGACTACTTCAATGGGGTGGTTACGCCCGAGACCGACACACTGGATAGTGCCCTGGGGCAGCGCGAGCTGGGGCTGGGCGATATCATCCTGTGTGAGGTGTTGCAGGGCTTTCGTCGTCAGCAGGATTTTGTGCGGGCACAACGGGCTTTACTCCAATTTCCTATCTTTCCCATCGGTGGCAAAGAGATCGCTATTCGAAGCGCAGAGAACTATCGTTTCCTGCGTCTTCGGGGCGTCACCGTGCGCAAGACCATCGACTGCTTGATTGCCACCTTTGCCATCGAAAGCGGATACGCCCTGCTGTACAGCGATCGAGACTTCGATGCCTTTGTGGAATATCTGGGCTTAATCGCCGCCCCCCAGTGAACTCACCGATGATCCTGGATCAACGCCGCCACCAGGCCGGTCCAGCCGGTCTGATGGCTGGCCCCTAGCCCCGCGCCGTTGTCTCCGTGAAAGTACTCATAAAACAGAATGGAATCTTTCCAGTGGGGGTCTTCCTGGAAGATCTGTTGCCCACCGTAGATGGGGCGATGGCCCTGATCATCCTGCAGGAAGAGGGAGATCAGGCGCCGGGCGAGATCCCCGGCTACCACGTCCAGGGTGGTCTTGCGGCCGGATCCGGTCGGATATTCCACGGTGAATCCATCCCCGAAGTAGCGGTCATATTCCTGCAAGGCCCGGATCAGGAGGATGTTGAGGGGAAACCAAACAGGGCCTCGCCAGTTGGAGTTGCCGCCGAAGAGGCGGCTGCGGGACTCGGCCGGTTCGTAGGCGATGGTGAAGTGTTGTCCGCCCAAGTCCAGGGTGTACGGCCGTTGGTGTACTTTGGAAAGGGAGCGGATACCGTAGGGCGAGAGGAATTCGTCCTCGTCGAGCATGTAGCCCAGTACCCGCCGCAGCCTGTCCTCGGTCATCAGGGCCATCAGGCAATGGTGGCCCTCAGGCGCCCGAATGCAGGCCGTGGTCTGGGCAAACTGAGCTCGATGCTGCAGGAACCAGTTGGCCCGGCGGGCGAAGGTCGGCATGCGCGACATGAGGTTCGGCTCCAGGGTCGCCACGGCAATCAGGGGCATCAATCCCACCAGGGAGCGCACCCGCAAAGGACGTACGCTGTCATCGGGAAGATGGAGCGCGTCATAATAGAATCCATCGGTATCATCCCACAGGGAGACGCCCCGACCGCCCAGGTGGTTCATGGCCGTGGCGATGCGCAGAAAGTGCTCGAAGAACTTGACAGCCGTGTCCTGATAGACCGGATTCTCCTGGGCCAACTCCAGCGCGATCTGCATCATCTGCAGGCTGAAGAAGCCCATCCACGCCGTGCCGTCGGCCTGGTCCACATGGCCGCCCAAAGGGTGCACAGTGCTGCGGTCGAAGAGGCTGATGTTGTCCAGCCCCAGGAAGCCACCCTGGAAGACGTTGCGACCGTCCGCATCTTTGCGGTTGACCCACCAGGTGAAGTTCAGAAGCAGCTTGTGGAAGATCCCTTCCAGGAAGGCCCGGTCGGGCTCTCCGTTCTGTTGGGCATCGATTCGGTAGACCTGCAGCGCGGCCCAGGCGTGCACCGGTGGATTGGCGTGATCACAGTCCCATTCGTAGGCGGGCAGCGCACCATTGGGGTGCATGTACCATTCCCGGGCCATCAGCGTCAGCTGACGTTTGGCGTAGTCTGGGTCGATCAGCGCCAGGGGGAGGCAGTGAAAAGACAGGTCCCAGGTGGCATACCAGGGGTACTCCCATTTGTCCGGCATGGAGATGACATCGAAATTGGTCAGATGCCCCCAGCCGTTGTTGCGTCCCTGCCAACGGGACGCTGGCGGGGGCGGCATGCCGGGGTCGCCCTGAAGCCATTGGAGGACATCGTAGTAGTAGAGCTGCTTAGTCCAGAGCAGGCCGGCGAAGGCCTGTCGCTGGATGCGGCGCTCTTCTTCATCCAGCTCCGGGGGGTGGATGGCCGCGTAGAAGGCGTCTGCCTCTTCCTGACGCCGGGCGAAAATCGGGTCGAACCCATCCAGCGGGTGGGATAGCTCTGCCGGGGCCAGGCGCAAGCGCAGCTGGACGGCCTTCCCCGGGCCAATTTCACGAGAGTAGAGGGCCGCTCCCTTGGTGCCCACGTTTTCGGGGTTCACGGCTGCAAGGTCGCCCTCCACCAGGTAGCGGTGAAAGGCGTCTTTGACATACGGGCAAGGATTCGGGCTTTCAAAAAGGCGTTCTCGATTGGTTTCGTTCTCGGTGAAGAGGAGTTGATCCGCATCCTCCGCGTAGAGCCAGTAGACACCCGCCTCCGGGTGGTCGGCCCGGACCCGGGCCACGCTCTGGCTACGTCCCACAAGATGGAGCCGCGGTCTCTGGGGGGTATTGTCCATAGGACCCCTGGGATAACCCCAGCTCCACGTATTGCGAAACCAGAGGGTAGGCAACAGATGGAGCGTGGCGGCTTCGGGGCCCCGGTTGTGGGCGGTGATGCGGATGAGAATATCGTTCTCATCTGCCTTGGCGTACTCCACGAAAATGTCGAAGTAGCGGTTTTCAGCGAAGACGCCTGTGTCCAGCAGCTCGTACTCGAAGTCGTCCAGGCCGCGCCGCGCGTTTTCCGCCACCAGCTCGGCGTAGGGGAAGGCTGCCTGGGGGTACTTGTAGAGCATCTGCATGTACGAATGGGTGGGCGTGTTGTCCAGGTAGAAGTAATATTCCTTGACATCCTCCCCGTGATTGCCCTCGGCATTGGTCAGGCCGAAGAGCCGCTCCTTGAGGATCGGGTCCCGGCCATTCCAGAGGGCCAGGGCAAAGCAGAGCCACTGGTTCCGGTCGCTGATACCCGCCAGACCGTCTTCGTTCCATCGGTACGCGCGGCTGCGGGCGTGGTCGTGGGGAAAATAGGTCCAGGCTTCGCCATCAGGGCTGTAGTCCTCCCGCACGGTGCCCCAGGCCCGCTCGCTCAGGTAGGGGCCCCAGTTGCGCCAGTTGGCCCGTCGCTCCCGATGGGCCAGCAGACGCTGGTGTTCAGCAGTGTTGGACATGGGCTTCATTCCCTTCGCGCATCCTGTTCCCACGGATTGTTCCCCAGGACCACGCCCACAGCGCTCACTCGGGTTAAAGATCCTGGAGCTGTGGGATGATATCCAGCCCCCAGGCCGATGCTATGCCGTCGGGGTTATCGATTGACCCACCAGGCATAGACCAGCCCGGCAATACCCCCGTAGATCAGATGGCCCACCAGGCTCATCATGTTGGAGCTGGTGAAGGCGTTGCCGAACTGGGGGCCCATGCCCATCATGATGGGCATGATCAGCAGCGGGCCCAACACCCACCAGACCAGGCCGTAGAGCAGACCCCAGCCCAGGCCGGCGCCATAGGTGCTGCTCATGCGGCCGAAGATCACGCCAAACGACGCGCCGATGAGCGCGCTGATCACCATGTGCACCAGGAAGCCCACCACGGCGGAGCTGCTGCCTACCATGCCGGCGATCATGGGGAGCGCACCCATCATGCCCATCATCATGCCGAAGACGATCCCCCCGGCCAGGCCGCCAATCACACCGGCGACAGCTTGCTGTGTGAAGTCGGATGTCTGTCCCTGGAAAGTCGATTGAGTCATTGGAATCCTCCGTTCTGTACTAAGCTTTTGAGTGAGCCGACAATGATGAGTATGGACGACGTCCGCGCTTTGGACTGTAACCAGCCCTACCTCACGATCATGGCTTCCAGTTGGGACCATCTACCCTCATCCGGCCAGCAGCAATGGCAGGATCACGCCCATTCCCAGGGCAAAGGCCCACAGAGCCGGCACCGGTGTGTCGGTCCGGGATGCCGGCTGTTGCTCCGTTCTGGGGCGGGGGGGCACCCTGTGCCGCTGGATCAAATGGTGGGAGAGCAGGCCGGTGGCACCGCCATAGGCCAGGTGGCCCACCAGAGAGGGATAGGCAGCCAGGCCCGCAGCCAGGGTCCACTGGACAGACCCGCCCAGCAAGATGGGCATCAGGGTCAGTGGACCAAGAACCCACCAGGTGAAGCCATAGAGCAGGCCCCAGGTCATGCTGTCGCCGTAGGTTGCGCCTTCTCGCCAGAAGAGCAGGCCATAGCTGGCGCCGATGACGGTGCTGATGGCCATGTGCACCAGGAAACCGACTGCCGGAGCAGATTGGCCGATCAAGCTGGCGACCTGGGGCAATGTGCCGGTTTCCACCATGATCAGGGAAAAGAGCAGGCCGCCGGCCACGCTGCCGGCCGCTCCAATGGCCAGCGCGCGCAGGCTGCGCGTCCCCGGGCCCTCTGGATCCCGGTAGAGTGGATCGGACTCGGTGAAGAGCAACCGCACCAGGCGGTCGATGGCCGCATAGATCACGCCCAGCAACACGCCGTAGACCAGGTGGCCAACCAGGGAGCCGAAACTCTGCTGCACAGCGGCGAGGCTCCAATCGACCCCTGACCCCGACCACCAGGGAAGCAAGGTCAATCCCCCCGCGATCCACCAGATGAAGCCGTAGGTGATACCCCAGGCTATGCTGGCCCCCAGACCTCTGACGTCGGGGCGAAAGAGCAGCCCGTAGCTCGCCCCAATGATCACGCTGATCAGAAAATGCAAAGAACGCCCCGTCTCGGGCGACTGGGAGCCTACCAGCCCGGCAATCAGCGGAAACATGCCCACCTGGGCCATCCAGGCCCCAAAGGCCAACCCGCCAATCCAACCGGCTATCCCTCCCATGAGGGCCGAACCCACGGAGGCACGCAGGCCCCGGGCCATGGCCGGAAAACCCTTCCAGCTCAACCAGGTAGCCGACCCTGTATAGAACAGACCCACAAGCCCACCATAGTAGAGGATGAAGTGGAGCAAGAGGGGAAGCATAGCGCGTGCAAATTCCGGTCCCGGCTGCGGTGTTCCTGGGAACGGTTCACCTCCTGGGAAATGCCAGCCTGCGGCTCCCAGCATCGGCAGGATGAGAAGCCAGCCAAAGAACCCATAGGCCACTCCCCAGATCAGGCCGGCACCGGGGCCGCGTGCCCGGCGGCCAAAGAGAAGGGCAAACGTCACGCCGCTGGTGATGCCCAGAAGCAACTGGGTTGAAGGCGGCGGCTGAAGCCCGTCAACTCGCGGGACCGCCAACCCACACAGAGCGGCCAGCAGACCCGCTCCTGCGCCACGCCAGAGTCTGCCCACCATGGGTGAAAGATACATTCGCTCTCCCTTCCAGCGATGGTTTTGCTGCCGCTTTCTGCGTTTTTCCGCTTCGGTGCGTTTTTCTTGGGGGGGAGCTATTTTTCTGCCCGGCGATTTTCAGCGGGCGCCGCCAATGTTGCGCTCGCCGGCCGCAGGTGCGCCCCCGGGATGGTGGCCAGCTCCACGATATCACGGGGGAAGAACAGGTCCACCAGCCAATCCAGGCTGACCCGGAATTTTTTCTGCAGGGTGGGCAGCTTGGCCAGGTAGATACCGCGCCACAGCCACCAGGCCAGCATCCCGGCAAAGCAGATTCCGTAGAGCTCTGCGCACGCGGTCTGATGGCCCAGCACAGCCAGCGCACCCACATTGCGGTGGGCAAATGTTTTGGGCGGCCGACCGTGGAGGGTGGCCCAGATGTTGTAAGCCAGCACTGCGGCGGCCCGGGTGGCGTGTTGGGCCGTGGGGGGCGCGATTTCACCCGTGGCCCGATTGGGGATGGCGGCGCAGTCCCCTACGGCCCATAGGCCAGGATGCCCAGGCACGGCCAGGGTGCTGTCCGTCTGGATGCGTCCCCTGGGATCCGTCTTCAGTTTCAGCGTGGCCACCAAGGGGTTGGCCCGATTGCCCGCCGTCCAGATCAACGTCTGAGCGGGGAATCCCTCCCCGCTCTCCAACATCACATATCCCGCCGTCGCCGTCGTCACCCGGCTGTGCAGTTTCACAATGACCCCCCGCTCTGTCAGCTTGCGCCGGGCAAACTCCGCCAGGGCAGGACTCAGTTCCGGCAGAAGGCGCTCTCGGGAATGGACCAGGTAGAGGGAGATTTCCTCGGGCAGGATGTTGGGGTAAAAGCGTAGGGCGCCGCGGACGAAATCGTTGAGCGCGCCGGCCAGTTCGACACCGGCAAACCCCCCACCGGCCACCATGAAGGTTAACAGCGCCCGGCGCATGGCCGAATCCGGCGTGGCGTCCGCCCGTTCCATCTGTTCGATGATGTGGTCGCGCAGGCGGATGGCATCCCCTAGGCTCTTGAAGGGAAAGGCGTGCCGCTCCACAGAGTGGTTGCCAAAAAAATCTGGCACCGCGCCCACGGCCAGCACCAGGTGGTGATAGGAAAGAGAAACGAGTTGGGGAGCCGTTCCCGCGGCCAACTTCACCTCCCGATGCGCCAGATCCACCTGATGGATGCGCGCCTGAATGAGCCGGGTGCGTCGGAAAAAGGTCCGGAGCGGGGTGCTGATGTGTTGGGGCTCCACACTGCCGCCTACCACTTCCGAGAGCATCGGGGTAAACAGCAGGTAGTTGGTCTCGCTGACCAGGACAATTTCCGTCCCCTCGTCGTCTCGCAGGAGATGTTCCAGTTGCCGGGCCACGGTCACGCCGGCAAACCCGCCCCCCAGGATAACGATGCGGCGGGCCGTCGGCTTTCGGATGGGCGGGATGGATTCCGCCGCGGCCTGTTGGCGCCACCGCAGCAGTGGAGGGAGCGTCAGGGCCATCCAGATTCCCTGGCCTATGGCCGAGATCAAAGCCGGCAGGGCATCAGCCGCTGCCTGGACATGCCATCGAGGAGGGTGCCCCCCGGCCAGGGGAATGACGACCAGGGCAATCAGCAGCCACCAGATCACTCCATAGACCAGGCTCGCCATGAGGCGGTCGGGCATGTCGGCCGAGTATTCCTTTCCCCACAGTTGGAGGTAGATCACGCCGAAAAGGGCGTTCAGCACGAAAAATGTCACCAGGTCGATCTCGGCAAGACGTTCCCCGGGGGTCTGGATCACAACCTGAGCCGGCTGGATACCCACAAGCGTAGCAACCAGCAGGCCTCCAGCCACGCCTGCGCTGGCTGCCATCAACGGCCGACTCCACCTTGACATCATCGATGAGCCTCCCTGTCGGAAAGGGTCCGGCTAAGTCGGGTGCACAGAAATGGCAGCAGAGCGGTCGGCTGCATTGACGCCCTGCATGATTTGCGCGGCTTCTGGCGCCCGTTCGGGATGGACCAGGACCTGGAGGAAGATACGTCCATGATGGACACCTTCGTTGTACAGGTACTGATCCTCCTCTGCGATGCTGAGTCCGATCAATAGCCCTATCATGGCCAGGATACCCATACCGACAAGGGCGCCACCTGCAACATACGGGGCAAGTCGGAGAATGAAAGCCGCCAGGGAAGCGACACCCCCGTCGATCCAGGCCAGGGCTGCCAGACCTACCCCTGTACCCAGGAGGGCGCCCAGGGTCAGGCCCAACAGCACGGCGGCCAGCATAGTCTCAAAAATCGTGCTCCGACGGGTCTGGGGCTGATAGGGGCGGAGCAGATTGTCCAGGTTCCTCGTGTCGATACGGCTGGCGTCGAAGCCGGCCTGGAGCAGTGTCTCTTTCGCCAGCGCTGCTGCCTGGGGGGTGTCAAAGAGGCGAACAACCAGCCGCTCCTCCCCGGTGCCCCGCAGACACGCCACCTGGTGGATGACTTTTTCAATTCGCTGATGCTGGCGGGTGAGAAGGTCATGGAGCTCCTGGGATAGGGGCACTTCCAATGCGCGGCGATAGGCCTGTTGGGCCACCCGTTCCCCGCGCAGGACTTCATCCAGGACGATACGCTCCGTGTTGAGGGGGCCAATGATCATGGCCGCCTTCAGGTCAATCCAGCCCCGATGCAGGGCAGCCAACAGGCTGCCGCTGCAGCTCGGCTCCCCGTCCAGTTGTCGGATGGCAGCCGCCAGCTCCCGGGCAAATTCCACCCGTTCTTGGGCGTACGCCTTGAGCAGCATCTTGAGTCCCCGGTTGCTGATGTTTTCGGCCGCCACCTGGAATCCAGCTTCGCTGTCCCGGCAGAGGCACAGGAGCCGGTTGAGTATGCGCGTCCCCTGTTGTGGATCCATGGGAATCCTCCTGTTTATGAGCTGTCCACCGAAACCCTTTGGATGCCCTCTACTATTCCCGAATTGGGGCTGGGAGACTGTGAGCCCCCCTACGTCGACATGGCAGCGATGGGCACCCGTCGTCATGCCTGGGTTTTCGATTTCGGGAATGTCAGGTTGCGCAGTTACAGTCTTCGCTTGACGCCTGGAAGCCGCCCTTTCGTCCAAACAGGGGGTGTGTCCATGGGCCTGTTGCTGGCCTGGTTGGCTCTTCTTCCTTCACCGGCGCCTGGTCTTCCGGGGGCAATCTGACTGCGACGTATACTGCGCCTGGGCTTGCGCTGCTGAGGGATGGGCGGGTGCTGGTCGCCGGCGGCAGCCTCAACGGCGGCCCGGCCAACGTCGCGGAAATCTATGACCCGGCGACGGGTGCCACCACCATGGCCAGCACCATGGCCGGTCCCTTCGTGTGGGGCAGCTATGTAGCGGTGCCCCTCAACGACGGTCGGGTGCTGATCTTCGGCGGGAATGACGGCCAGTTCCACAACCTCAACAGCGCCGAGCTCTACACGCCCTGAAGCGCCGCCCCCTCTCTCCTGGATTTTGGGGTCGGCGTAGGCCCATGTAGGGCGTGTTACGGCAGCAGAGGCCCGCGTGCTGGTAGGCTGGAATGACCCCAGGCACAATGATGGTTTGGGCTGGTCTATCCCGGCGGAAATCCATTCAGAGCCGTTGCCCGAATCCGCGCCGTCCGATTCCCGCCGGAGTCGTTACGCTAGTTCGGCGAATTTCTGCCGGGATTTACCAGCCTGTACGAAGGCTGGTAAGGAGGACACCCATGATCGAAAAGCGCTTTGTGGAGCAAGCGGGCCGGATCGTCCTTCAAGTGACCTTCCGTCTGCCGGAAACCCTGTGGGCGGATGAAATTTTTCTGGTGGGCGATTTCAACGGCTGGAACCGGGCCTCACATCCCATGCAGCGAGATCGAGCCGGGTGTTGGTTCCTGACGCTGGAGCTGGCGATAGGGCGTCTGTATCAGTTCCGCTATCTGCGGGATGGCGCGGAGTGGTTCAACGACGATCACGCCGATGCTTACATCTATAACCATTACGGCAGTTGCAACTTTGTGGTGGTGGCCGATCCCCATTTTACCGGTTACGTGGATGAACAGAGCAGCCGACCAGATTTCTGTGAACCATCGGCGGCTCCAAGGCAGGCGGGAGGACCCCAATGACCATGCATCTTGATTCGTTTATGGCCGGCCTGATCCGCCGCAACCCCGGCCAGCCTGAGTTCCACCAGGCCGTCTGTGAAGTGGCGGAAACCCTCATCCCCTACATCAATGCCCACCCGGTCTACGAGCGGGCTTGCATCCTGGAGCGGCTGACCGAGCCCGACCGGATTGTCATCTTCCGCGTCTGTTGGGAGGACGACGCGGGCAACGTGCGGGTGAACCGGGGGTATCGGGTGCAGTTCAACAACGCCATCGGCCCTTATAAAGGCGGGCTGCGTTTCGATAAGTCCGTTTCCTTGAGCATCCTCAAATTTTTAGGCTTTGAGCAGATCTTCAAGAACAGCCTGACCACCTTGCCCATGGGCGGTGCCAAAGGAGGCAGCGATTTCAACCCCAAGGGCAAGTCCGACCGGGAGGTGATGCGCTTTTGCCAGGCCTTCATGAGCGAGCTATACCGCCACATCGGCAAGGACGTGGACGTGCCCGCCGGCGACATCGGCGTGGGCACCCGGGAGATCAGCTACCTCTTCGGCCAGTACAAACGCCTCCGCAACGAGTTCACCGGCGTGTTGACCGGCAAGGGGTTGGCCTTCGGCGGGAGCCCCGTGCGCACGGAGGCTACCGGCTACGGCTGTGTCTACTTTGCCCGGGAGATGCTGGCCCGGCAGCATGAGGGGCTGGAGGGCAAACGCTGTGTGGTCTCCGGCGCCGGCAACGTGGCCCAGTACGCGGCCCAGAAGCTGATGCAGGAGGGGGCCAAAGTGTTGACCCTCTCCGATCGCAGCGGCTACATTTTCGAGCCGGAGGGATTGACCGAGGAAGAGCTGGCATTCATCATCGATCTCAAAACCAACCGACGGGGCGACCTTTCCGAAGTGGCCAAAGAATTTGGCACCGACTACTTCCCCGGCGAGAAGCCGTGGGGTGTCCCCTGTGACATGGCCTTCCCCTGTGCCACCCAGAACGAGATCGAAGAGGAAGATGCCCGGCGGCTGCTGGCCAACGGCTGCCGGGCCGTGGTCGAAGGCGCCAACATGCCCACCACCCGGGAGGCTTTGCGACACTTCCGGGCCGCCCGCATTCTCTTTGCCCCTGGCAAGGCCGCCAACGCCGGCGGTGTGGCCATCTCCGGCCTGGAGATGACCCAGAACTCCATGCGCCTGACCTGGCCCCGGGAAGAGGTGGACCGTCAGTTGCAGCAGATCATGAAGCGCATCCATGAACAATGTGTGGCCCATGGCCAGGAGGACAGCTGGGTCGACTACGTGAAGGGGGCCAACATTGCCGGTTTCATCAAAGTGGCCGGCGCCATGCTGGCTTACGGGATTCTTTGAGGGGGGAAGTGGATACACGGGAGCACGGACGCAGGCACGATGAAACCCGATTTGACGGCGGATCTGCCAGGGATGGTGTTGTCCTACTACAAAAAACATAGCGCGTGTGGGTAGGTTTACAGAAGGACGCTGCGCCGGGGCGTATTTCCCCTATTGTGTCTCCACCCTTTCCAGCGTCGGTGCCGTTCTGGAAGCCCGTCGCGTCCACCCGATCCCGGGGGAGGATAAGGAGAGGGCATCCCTTTCGCCGTCCGCCCGGATGTGATATCCTGAACCGTGGCCAATGCGGACGGCGTCACTCTTTGGCCGCGCCCAAAGCTGTGCTATGATTGAAAACAGCCGAACGGACCGCCCGGCCTACGCCCAACCTGCCAGGAGGAAGCACCATCCGCCTCGTCGACCACCCCCAGGGCCACTACCGATTCCTGACCGGCATCGCCCCCTATTCGTCCGGTGTGATCGCCATGCCCGGCTACGAGATCGTGCGGGCGAGGCTGGCCGCGCCGCTGCCCTATCGCCAGGGCTTCGAGCTGATCGACCGCCACCTGGACGGCTGCGGGCGTCCTCCCCAGGCCCTCTGCGCGGTAGAGCTGCGCATTCCCGAGCCCCTGACCTTCGACGGCTTCGCCGCCTTCAACGCCGACTATCAGGAGCTCCTGGCTCGCAAGGGACTGTTGGTGGAGGGGCTCAACCCCATCGCCCGCACCAACGTCGCACCGGCCGTGGCCCCGCCCGAAGAGGCGGTGCTCTACGCCTTCTCGTACACGGTACCCAACCCAGAGACCCGCCCCACCTTCGTGGTGGCCGGCGCCGGCGACCTGCGGGATCAGGCCGATCTTTCCCCCGCGGCCATCGTGCGGCCTGGTGACACCACGCCCGCCGGGCTCCGGGCCAAGGCCACCTGCGTGATGGAGGTCATGGCGGCACGGCTCCAGGGGCTGGGCCTGGCCTGGGCGGACGTGACAGCCGTGGACGTGTACACGGTACACTCCTTGTCCCCCTTGCTGGTGGATGTGTTACTGGCCCCCATGGGGCCGGCAGCCCGCCACGGCGTCCACTGGTTTTACAGCCGCCCGCCCATTTCGGGCCTGGATTTTGAGATGGATCTGCGGGGCGTGGCCCGGGAGATCCTCGTCACGCCCTGATAGGCGCGCACCCAGGCCGACCGTTACGCGGTGCGTGGTCCGTTCACCACCGGGACTTACTACACACCAGCCCATTGCCGTAAGGATCGACCCGATGGACCCATCCACTGCCCGTCTCCTCGACCTATCCGGACAGGTGGCCCTGGTCACCGGGGCCAGCCAGGGCATCGGCGAAGCCATCGCCCGGGTGTTGCATGGGGCCGGCGCCCATGTGGCCTTGCTGGCCCGCAGCCAGGATCGGCTGGCGGCCCTGGCCGCAGAGCTGCGCCAGAGCCGTCCCAACGCCCCCGGCGCGCTGGCCATCCCCACCGACGTGGCCGACCCGGGGCAGGTGGACGGGGCCGTGGGGCAGGTGTTGGAGACATGGGGGCAGATCGACATCCTGGTCAACAATGCCGGGCTTATCCGCGCCGGCCCGTACACGGAGATCGACCTGGCCGAATGGCAGCGCCTGCTGGACGTCAACCTCACCGGGGCCTACGCCTGTGTGCGGGCCGTGGCGCCCCACATGCAGGCCCGCGGGTACGGCCGCATCGTCAACATCTCCTCCATCAGCGCCCAGACCGGCGGCGTCTCCGGCGGGGTGCACTACGCCGCATCCAAAGGCGGCCTGCTGGCCATGACCAAAACCCTGGCCCGGGATCTGGCCCCCCACGGCATCACGGTCAACGCCATCGCCCCCGGCCAGATCGACACCCGGCCGGACCTGCTCTCCCCGGAGGAGCGCCGCAGGTTGGAAGCCCTCATCCCCCTGGGGCGCCTGGGTCAACCCGAGGAGATCGCCTACGGGGTACTCTTCCTGGTATCCCCCATGGCCGCCTACATCACCGGTGCCACCCTGGATGTGAACGGCGGCATCCTGAAGCGTTGAGCATTCAGTGCCGGCTGCGAGCCCAAGGAGGAAACCTAACCCATGACCACCCAACTGCCTCGTTTCTCGGTGCTTCGCGCCCCCGCCTGGGACCGGACCGCAGATCCCGCCACCTGGGACTGGTCCGGCGTGCCTGCCTTGCCGCCCTTCACCCTGGCCGACGGCAGCGGACCCGCCCGTCAGCAGACCCAGGCCCGACTCTGTGGCGACCACGAGGCCCTCTACGTCCGCTTCGACTGCGAAGATCGGGACATCTGGGGCCACTACACCCGTCGGGATGATCCCATCTACGACGAGGAGGTGGTGGAGGTCTTCCTGGCGCCCGGGCTGGCCGACCCGGTGGACTACTATGAGTTTGAGGTGAGTCCCAACGGCGTGCTCCTGGACGTGCGCATCCACAATCCCCGCGGCGACCGCACAGCCATGGAGGCGGACTTTTCCTGGGACTGTCCGGGCCTGCGCTGGCAGGCAGGGCGCAATGACCCTCAGAACCACTGGTGGGCCATCCTGGTCATCCCGTGGGCCGCGGTCTCCCCGCCTGGTGAAAGCCCCCGCTTCTGGCGGGCCAACTTCTATCGCATTGAACGGCCCCATGACGGGCCGCCCGAGTTCAGTTGCTGGTCGCCCACCCTGACCGCCCCGGCGGACTTCCACCGTCCGGCCCGCTTTGGCGTGCTGGAGATGGAGGGTATAGTTTTTAACCAGTGAGGGAGAATCCATGGCCGAACAACCCACCACCGAGAAGATCCTCCTGGACACCGACATCGGCTCGGATATCGATGACGCTGTCTGTCTGGCCTATCTGCTGGCCCAGCCCCGCTGCGAGCTGCTGGGCATCACCACCGTCACCGGGGAGCCGGTGAAGCGGGCCATGCTGGCCAGTGCCCTGTGCCAGGTGGCCGGCAAGGAGGTACCCATCTATCCAGGTGCCGCGGACCCCCTGCTGGTGCCCCAGAAGCAGCCGGAAGCGCCCCAGGCCCGGGCCCTGAAGAACTGGCCCCACGCCACCCGCTTCCCCCAGGGCGAAGCGGTGGAATTCCTGCGCCACACCATCCGGGCCCACCCGGGCCAGGTGACCCTGCTCACCATCGGGCCGCTCACCAACATCGCCCTGCTCTTCGCCGTGGACCCGGAGATCCCTTCCCTGCTGAAGGGACTGGTCATGATGTGCGGGGTCTTCACCGAGCACCTCTCCACCCGGGCCACCCGGGTCGAGTGGAACGCCCGGGTCGATCCCCACGCCACGGCCATGGTCTACCGGGCCCGGCCGCCCATCCATCGCTCGGTCGGGCTGGACGTGACCACCCGGGTGACCATGGCCGCGCCGGCTGTGCGTGCCCGTTTCCGGACGCCCCTGCTGCGCCCCGTGTTGGACTTTGCCGAGGTCTGGTTCCAGCAGCGGGAGCAGATCACCTTTCACGATCCCCTGGCGGCCGCCACCCTCTTCGACCCCGAGATCTGCGGCTTTGAGCGGGGACGGGTGACGGTGGAACTGCAGGATGAGGCCCTGCTGGGGCAGACCCGGTGGGAACCCGGCGCTGACGATGGCTACCATGAGGTGGCCTTGCGGGTGGATGCCGACCGATTTTTCGCCCACTACTTCTCCGTCTTCCATTGAGGGACGCTGTCTTTGTAGATTCGATTCGATCCACAGATTGCACAGAGGGCACAGATTTTTTTGGGTCTGTTGAAACGCTTACGACCGATGGGGTGTACAGTCGTCCTCCGTCGGTAGGGGCGGGCCGCCACGGGGGGCGGCCCCTACCGTGGGTGCCAGTACCCAGGCGGATGAAAGGACGGCGACGGCTGTTCCCGTCCGTCCTCCCATCTGTGAAATCTGTATCATCTGTGGATCCAATCTAGAAGGAGTTGCGCCATGCAAGCACTTGTCTGGGAAGGCCCCCGGCAGATGCACCTGCGGGAGGTGTCCGATCCCCAACCCGCCGCGGACGAGGTGTTGATCCGCACTGCCTTTTCCGGCATCTGTGGCTCGGAGCTGGGCGGCTACCTGGGCCACAATTCCCTGCGCAAACCGCCCCTGATCATGGGCCATGAGTTTTCCGGCGAAATCGTAGCCCTGGGCGAACAGGCCACCGCAGTCCGGCCAGAGCTGGCCGTGGGCCAGCGGGTGACCGTCAACCCCATCATCGCCAATCCCCTCTCCCGGGCCAGCCTGAAGGGGCGGCCCAACCTGAGCCGGGACCGGCGCATCATCGGCATCCACCGGCCGGGCAGCTACGCGGACTATGTGACCGCACCCGCGGCCAACGTCTACGTTTTGCCCGAACACCTGAGCCTGGAACTGGCTGCCCTCACCGAGCCCATGGGCTGCGCCCTGCGGGCCGCCCGGCTGGCGGGGATCACGGCCACGGACCGGGTCCTGATCACCGGCCTGGGGCCCATCGGCCTCCTGATCTTGCAGGTGGCCAAAGCAACCGGCGCTCGCACCATCTTTGCCAGCGACCTGGACCCGGATCGGCGGGCCATCGGCGCCCATTTCGGCGTCCGGGTCATCGATCCCCGGGCCGAAAATGTGGTGGAGGTGATCCAGGCCGAGACCGGCGGCGAGGGGGTGGATGTGGCCATCGACGCGGTGGGCGCGGACGCCACCCGGCGAGAGTGCATCGCTGCCGTGGCCTGGGGCGGCAAGGTCATCTTCACCGGCCTCCACGCGGAGGAGAGTCCCATCCAGGCCAACCTGGTCATCCGCTCCGAGATCACCATCCAGGGCAGCTTTGCCTACACGCCCATTGACTTTGAAGACGCCCTCACCTGGCTGGCCGATGGGCGCCTGGAGATCGAGCCCTGGCTGCTCAAGGCGCCCCTGGCCCAGGGCGGCGCCATGTTCGAACGCCTGTTGGACAGGCCAGGGCGGGTAGCCAAGATCTTGCTTCATGGCTGATGCCACTCCTGAAGGGGGAATCCCATGCGCATTGCACCCCACGTCCACCTGGTGGCCAGCGGCCAGATGGGCTTCGACCTGACCGACCGCTTCGACTGCAACGTCTATCTGCTGGCCGCGGGGGAGGAGTATGTACTCTTCGACGCCGGCGCGGGCCTGGGGGTGGACCAGATCCTGGCCGTGTGCGCTGAAGACGGCATCGACACGGCTCGCATCCGGCATCTCTTTTTGACCCATGCCCACGCTGACCACGGCGGCGGCGCTGCGTCCCTGCGGGAACACCTGCCGGTGACGGTCTACGCCGGGGCAGCCACGGCGGGCATTCTGCGGGCCGGCAATGAAGAAGCCGTCTCCCTGCCGGCTGCCCGCCGGGCCGGCATCTACCCCGCAGACTATCGCTACCGGCCCTGCCCCGTGGACCGGGAGCTGGCCGACGGCGGGCAGGTGACCATCGGCCCGCTGACCATCGAGGCCATCGCCACGCCCGGCCACAGCCACGACCACATGTCCTATTGGGTCAGCGGCCTGGACCGGCGCTACCTGGTCAGCGGCGATGCCATCTTCCACGGCGGGAAGGTGGTCCTGCAGGACACCTACGACTGCAACGTCTACGAGACCAACCGCTCCATCGAGAAGCTGGCCGGTTATCCCTTTGAAGCGCTACTGCCCGGCCATCTCACATTCAGCCTGCAGCGGGGCCGCCGCCACCTGGAGGCTGCCTGCGCCGTCATCGCCCAGCTCGGCTGCCCGCCGGCACTGGGCTGAGTCAGAGTCAAGAGTCCGAAGTCCGGAGTCCTGATTCCAGACTTCGGACTCCGGACTATCCTTCAGGAGGTATCATGGCCCACTACCAGGTGATCTGTCTGAGCTGCCAGGCTGTGCAGGACGAGGCCGCCATGACCAGCCCGGCGGTTGGCTGTACCCGCTGTGGCGGCCCGCTGGGCTTTCACTACGACTACCAGGACGTGCGCTGGGACGGGCGCTTTGGCCGCACCATGTGGCGCTACTGGCGCCTGCTGCCTGTGCCGGATCCGACGCAGCTGGTGACACTGGGCGAAGGGGGCACGCCGCTCCTGCCCAGCCGCATGTTGACCGGCGCGCGGGTCTATCTGAAGGATGAGACCCGCAACCCCACCGGCTCCCACAAGGATCGGCCCCTGTCGGTGGCCATCAACCACGCCCGCCGCATGGGGGCCACCGCGTCCTTCGTGGTTTCCACCGGGAGCACCGGCATCTCCAACGCTGCCCTGGCCGCGTGTGCAGGCCTGAAGAGCGTGGTGCTCATGACCCAGGGGACCCCGGCCGCCCGGGTCTACCCCATGTACGCGCTGGGCTCTCAGGTGGTGGAGGTGGAGGGGGCCATCGACGACCTCATCGAGCAGGTGATCCAGCTCTGCCGCCGTCACGGCCTCTACCTCAGCTCCACCAGCCGGGCCTCCAATCCGTACCAGGCCGAGGGGAATAAGACCATCGCCTACGAGCTGGTGGAGGAGTTGGGGCGTGCGCCGGACTGGGTGGTGGTGCCGGTGGGCGGTGGCGGGACCCTGGCCGGCCTTCTGCGGGGCTTCCAGGATCTGCAGCGGCTGGGGCATGTGGAACGGCTGCCCCGGCTGGTGGGGGTAGTGCCCCGGGACTACAACGCGCTGGAGGTGGCCTTTCAGCGGGGACTGACCCGTTGGGAGGAGGTGTTGGCCTTACCGTACCACGACTGCCCACCCTCCATCCTGGTGAAGTTGGCCCACAGCTATCCACCCGACGGCATGGAAGCCCTGGAGGCGGTGCGGGCGTGTGGAGGGTGGTTTCTCTCTGTGACGGATGAGGAAGCCCTGGCCGCCCAGGAGGCCTGTGGGCGGCAGGAAGGGCTCTACGTGGAGCCATCCACGGGTGCGGCGCTGGCTGGCGCCGCGCGGCTGTTGCAGGGGGGCGAGGTACGGCCGGAGGAGACAGTGGTGGTGTTGGTCAGCGGCTCTGGCTTCCGGGAGAACTTCGTCACCATGGAGCGGCGTCCCCTGGAGAAGCGAACCACCACCGTTCAGAAATTGGAAACGGTCTTGCTTGCCATGGCTTGATGATATTTTCTTTGGTACGAGTGAACTTGGGACTCTTATCGATCTAACAGGCGGCTGACATCTTCTAACAAGAGGCTCAAGTCATCTTGACAAATTTCCCATACTACTTCATCGGATATCGCGTCATAACCATGGGCCAACAAATTCCGAAAGCCGATGATTTTTCGGTATTCGCGAATATCTTCCAACACGTCTTCGTCTGAAATCTGTAGACGCCGAAGGGCCTCGCCGATAATTTCAAACTTTCGCTCCACTGCAGCGCGCATCATTTCGTCCTGCTGATAATCGACCAGGCTTTTGCCTTTCACGAACCGTTTGATTGCGCTGCCAGCGTCGAAAATATCAAACAGTAATTTCTTGGTTTCAAGCTGCATAGAGGAGTTTTTTGTCACGCTCGATAGCCTGCAAGAGGTAAGGGTTTCGGATTGCCTCCTGCTCCAGTAAGTCGACTTGCCGACCCAAATGCTCTTCCAGATAAAACAGCAGGCCGAAAAAACGATCCGAGCGTCTATCCGTACCTGTTGGTGCCTTGTCAAAAGTAACGACAAAGTCATAATCGCTCGCCACGCTGGAATCACCCCGGGCGTGAGAGCCAAACAGCTTCAATTCCTTGACGCCGAACTGCTTGCAGGCTGGAGCAACCAGCTCCCTGAGCGCCTGCAAATCAGATACATCCTCCTGCATGTTTGTTGACTCCAATGTCGCAGCCTGAGGGTCCTGCTTCATGTTCAAATACTTCTCTAGTTCTTTCCCCGCTTTGCCACTTCTTCTCCAGGATACCATATCTGACTCTGCTGCAAAAAGGGGCACATAACCACAGAAAGTCTCCTTGGGACATCTCTGCGTCCTCTGCGGTGATATGTCCCTTTTTACCGTAGAGCCATCATCACGCCCAGTTACCCCTTGACTGCGCCCGCTGCCAGGCCGCCCACCACGTAGCGCTGGGCCAGGATGTAGAGAATGACCACCGGCGCCATGGCAATCAGGGAGCCCGCCATCATCGGCCCCACCATGTAGTAGTCCGAGCGGTAAAAGTTGCTCAGCCCCACGGAGATCATCCGCCTGCTTTCATCCTGGGCCAGGACCAGGGCGAAGATGAACTCGTTCCAGACGCCGTTGAAGACGAAGATCGCGGCGGTGACCAGGCCGGGGACCGAGAGCGGGAGCACAATGTGCCAGAGGGTGCCCAGGCGTGTACAGCCATCGATCATGGCCGCCTCTTCCATCTCCGCCGAGATTCCCCGCAGGTAGCCCATCAACAGCCAGGTACAGAAGGGCACGGCAAAGCTCATGTTGGCAATGATCAGGCCCAGGTAGGTATCCTTCAGCCGCAGGTTGACGATGATCAGGTACATGGGGATGAGCATGAGGGAGCCGGGGATCAGGTAGACGAAGAGCACCCCCCGGGCCAGCCAACCCCGCCCCGGGAAGCGCAGGCGGGTCATGGCATAGGCCGCCAGGGTGGAAAAGACCACCACGATGGCCGTGGTACTCAAGGCCACAATCAGGGTGTTGCGCAGGTAGAGGGGAATCCGAAACGAGTAGATGACGGCCCGGAAATTTTCCAGGGTGGGCTCCCGGGGAATCCAAGTCAACTCCGAGTAGATCTCCCGTTCCACCTTGAACGCGGTGGTGGCCATGAAGTAGAGGGGAAAGAGGATCATCCCCAGCAGCAGGGCGATGACCACAAAGGCGATGACTCGAAACACCCCTTCGGGAATGCGGTCCAATAGCGCAGTCATTGTTGCGTCGCCTCCCGGTCCATGTAGCTGGCCACGCCCAGGACCAGCATGGCGATGACGGGTAACATGAGGATGGGCACGGCCGCACCCTCACCCAGCCGAAACTGCACCAGGGCCAGATGGTAGGTCAGCAGTGGGAAGACCTCGGTGGCGTTGCTGGGTCCGCCTCCGGTGAAGAGGAGTGGGATCTCCAGGGTGTTCATGGTCCAGATGGTGGAGAGCAGGATGACCACGCCCATCACCTGGCGCAGGCCCGGCAGGGTAACGTGGATGAAACGCCCCAGGCGTCCGGCCCCATCCACCTTGGCCGCGTCGTAGAGCTCGGCGGAGATGGTCTGCATCCCGGCCAGAAAGGTCAACGCGTAGAAGGGGTAGCCCTTCCAGACCAGCACAAAGATCAGCAGGGCGATGGCCGACCAGGGCCGGGCCAGGAACGGGATGTTGGATTCGATCAGCCCCCAACTGGTCAGGATCTGGTTCAACACCCCGGTCTGCCCGTCGAAGATCCAGCGCCAGACCAGGACGATGATGTAGGTGGGCAGGATCCAGGGCAGCATGAAGACGCCCCGCAGGATGTTACGGCCGCGGAAATCCTGGTTGAGGGCCGTGGCCAGGATCAGCCCCACCACGGTCTTGAGAAAGACGGCCGCAATGGTGAAGGCGACCGTCCGCGCCACCATCTGGCCAAACTCCGGCCAGCCCAGGATGAAGCGATAGTTGGCCAGCCCCACCCATTCGCCCGGCCCCCGCCCAATCATGCGATCGGTGAAGCTGATGCGGATGGCCTCGACAAATGGATAGCCCACCATGCCGATCACCACCAGCAGGGCCGGCGCAACCAGCAGCCAACCCAGGCGTGCCTCCTGGGTGTAGACGGAAGTCTGTTTCCGGGCCGTAGCGCCCGATGGCAGCGGCCTTGGCAAAGATTGTTCAGCCATGGGGATCCCCCTCGTACACGCTGTTTTGAAAACTCCTGGGCCTGGTGAAATCGGGCGGCTCTCAGCCGCCCCTACGGCAAATCGGCGTCCTCTCCCGTAGGCGCAGCCCGCAGCTGCGCTTCGTCGCCTTTCCTTCACCCGCCCGGGGCTGGCGGAATCGGGCGGGCACGGAGGCCCGCCCCTACGGGACAGGGTCGCCCCTTCATCTGCCTGGGGTCAATTACGGTAGGGGTGAATAATTATTCACCCCTACGTCCCGGCCTGCGCAACCGTTGCCGTGCCTTCACCCGCCCTTACGGCCAATCGGCGTCCTTTCGGGCCTGGCGAAGTCGGGCGGGCACAGAGGCCCGCCCGGCGGGACGAATTAGAAGTACCGACGGAACACGTCTTTGGAGAACTGGTCCGCTTCCAGGATCGCCTCTTCCGGCGTCCACCCATCCAGCAGCACCCGCACCGTCATGGTGCCGATGGGGTCGTTGGGCCCCAGCAGGTCGGCCATGGCCGCGTTGTCGTAGGGGGCCGGGTAGCCGCCGTAGACGCCCAACTGGGCCGCCAGGTTGAACTGGGCCCGCTTGCCCGTCCACATGGGCAGGTCGTCGTACTCGTGCAGTACATTGGCCACGAAGCCGGCCTCCAGCCAGGGCGCATAGATCTCCTTGTCGTAGAGGGCGCGGATGAGATCGAGGGTGGTCGCCTCGTCCCGGACATCCTTGGTCATCACCACCGTGTAGCGCAGCCCGGCGTTGGTGGTGTCCCGCACATCCTTGGGCTTGGGCGCCAGGCCGGTGACCTCGGCCAGCTCCGGCTTGTTCTGGGTCGCCCAGACGTAGATGGAGGCGGCGTTGATCACCAGGATGGCCTGATCTTCCTGGTAAGCCTTGTTGTTGGAGGACCAGTCCCAGGAGGCAGCGTCATCCGGGAAGAGGCCCATGTCCCACGCTTCCTTGGCAAAGTTGAGGGCTTTGGTGGCCTCTTCCATGTGTTGCTCGGCCAGGATGATGTTCTGGCCGGTCTCGTCCCAGAGATCTGCCCCCATGTTGCGGAAGAGGTCGTGGCACCAACCATCGTGCTGTTGCTTGACCACGCCGAAGCCCCAGCCCACCATCTTCTTGCCCTGCTCTTCGGTGAACTGCTGGGCCTGCAGGCAAAGATCCCGGGTCTCTTGCCAGGTCCACTGGCCTTCAGGCACCTGAATGCCCGCTTCTTCGAAGATGTCCTGGCGGTACTGGACCATGGGGGTGTCGATGGAGTAGGGCAGGAAGTGGACCTCACCCTCGCGGGTGACGTATTCGGTGAGCTTGGGCAGCCATCCCCCGTGGGCCTCGCCAATCTCGGCAAAGAGGTCGGTCAGTTCCCGGGTGCCGCCGGCATCCATCATCAGGAGGGCCGGCCCCGAGCCCACGAACAGGGCATCGGGCAGGGTGCCCGCCTCCAGCGCGGGCATCACCTTGGTCTGCTGGTTGCCGTCGCTATCGCGCGAAATTTCGATGGTCACGTTGTTGGCTGCCGCCCACTCCCGCAGCTTCTGTTCCATGATCTCATCCGCCGGGGGCGCAAAGGTGTTCCACATCCAAAACTCCAGGGTTTTGGCCTGGGCCGGGGCCTGCTCGCCGGTGCCCGGGCTCTGGACCGTGGCCGGCGCACAGGCCGCCAGGGCCAGCGCGGTGCCGGCGCCGGTCCACTGCAAAAACGCACGCCGGGACAGTCTGCGGATCTGCTGTGACATGGGGTAGCCTCCTCTTGGTTCTTGGGTACGGTTTTTGATGACCTGCTGGCAAAGGTTTGGTGAATGCGGAAAGGATGGAAGCAAAGGACAGAAGCAGGAATCCAGCATCAACGATTCGGGCCGTACGGCTGTCTGGCCCGTGCACCAAGGGGGAGCAGCACGGCTCAGAAGCAGCTCGTGGGAAGCACGGTGGGGAACCCTGTCAGTTCCCCTGATGGTTGATGGGCAAAATCCTGTGGGACCACAACCATTATACCGATGGCCCGTGGCGGGTGTCAACACGGATGAAAACAGGGGAAAACAGGGGTCAGTCGCCGGAATGCCGTCGCCGGGCTCCTGGGTCAAACCCGGCTGGCGCAGACCCTGCGAGGCAGGCTGCTATGGCACCCGCCACTGGCCGAGCCAGCGCACCTGTCCGATCCACTCGTCGGCCTCCGTTTCCGACAGCATTCGATCCAGGGCAGCGATCAATTGGGAAAGATTCCACCGGCTCTGAGCCGCCAGCACGATGCCCCGGTGGTATGGGTAACGCTGGGCCAGCTCCAGGTAGTCGCGAATATTGAAGGTGAAAATCACACGTCCCTGCGCGGTGGCGCCGAGCAGTTGGGCCTCGTCACTGGCATCTAACGGCATCCATGGGGTCGGTGTCCGGGTGACGTCATGTCCTCGCTGCAACAGCGCCTGCTGCAACGCCTTGATGGCGGCATCAGCGTCTAGATGCAAACGTGGTTTAGGCATCCTGATCCGCCAGCGCGTTTTCAGCGGCAATGTTCAAGTCGATCTCCTGGCGATGGGCTGTGTAGAAGGCCAGGGCCTCCTGCACCAGATCGACCCTTAGATCATATTCCGCCGCGATCTGTTCCGGCGTCCACCCCCAATGATACGCCGCAATGACAATCGTCTGCACCCGAATGCCGCTGCCATGCAGGACCGGCTGGGGTTGGCCGCTGGCTCCGCGTCGATAGGTGATGTGGGGAAACCGCAGATCGTCAAGCTGCTGGTTGAGCGCCCCTATCTTTTCGGAAACCGCCCACAGGATAAATTGGTTGAGAGAAACTCCCTGGCGGGCGGCCCAGGCTTCAGCTTCTTGTTTCAACTGTACGGGCAAATTCAGAGGGTAGCGAGCCACCCAATGCCTCCTTCCCTGTATCGTCATGATCCTCTAGATGTGCTATCCGCAAACATGTTATGAGAAGTCGTATACGATGTCAAATATGATGTCTAATCTTAGTGAGGATGGCTACTATCGGCGTTCATCTGCGTGGGGCATCTGGGGCGGTGCCGGTCTTTGGCAAAGTGGGCCTGCTCCTATAAGATTAAGGTATCTGCGGATCGTATCCGGGTTGCTTGACACTTTTGACCCCCGCCATTTACCACAAGGAGACCTGACCCCATGATCCCTGCCCCTGCCCTCGCGGCATGGCTCAGCCGCCTGGTCCAGATCCCCAGCGTCACGCCGGTGCAGGCCGGCCCCAAAGCCCTGGCCCACGGCCCCGCCGGCGAGGCCCGCCTGGCCGAACGTCTGGCCGAATGGTTCCAGCAGTTCGGCGGCCAGGTCACCGTGGAAGAGGTCCAGCCCGGCCGGCCCAGCGTCTACGCCCTCTGGAGCGGACGCACCGACCGCTGGGCTGCCCTGGATGTCCACACCGACACAGTCGGCGTGGAGCAGATGGACGACGACCCCTTCAGCGGCGCGATTCGGGACGGCCGGGTCTGGGGGCGGGGCGCCGTGGACACCAAGGCCTCCCTGGCCATTGCCCTGGCCCTGCTGGAGGAGATGGACCGGCGGGGCATACAGCCGGAGCCCAACCTCCTCATCGGCGCCACGGTGGATGAGGAGTTCGGCGCCACCGGCGCGCCCGCCTTTGCCGCCTGGATCCAGCGACAGGGCCTGGTGATCCACCAGCTCATGGTGGCCGAGCCCACCGGCTGCGTGCCGGTCCACGGCCACAAGGGCGTGGCCCGCTTCGAGCTCACCGTCCACGGCGAGGCTGCCCACACCTCCCAACCCGAGCGGGGCAAAAACGCCGTGGTCGCGGCTGCCCGCATCGTCCTGGCCTACCAGGCGGAGCACGAACGCCTGCAGACTTTGCCTCCCACGGCCCTGGGACGGGCCAACCTCACCGTGGCCCAGATCCAGGGCGGCACGGGCATCAACGTGGTACCCGATCGCTGTCGCCTGGGCGTGGATCGACGAGTCCTGGATGGAGAGTCCCCATCTCACCTCATAGACGAGCTCTACGCCCTGGCCCAGTCTGCCACTCCCCTGCCCGTGGAAATTCAGCGGCTGCGGGAGATGGACGCCTTCCTCCAGCCTCCCGATGCGCCCTGGATTCGGCAACTGGCCGCCTGGTCCGGCCACCAACCCGCGGTGGCGCCCTACGGTACCAACGCCTGGGCCTACAAGGATCTGCCCGGAGAAACGGTGGTTATGGGACCCGGCTCCATCGACCAGGCCCACGCTGCTCAGGAGTGGGTCGCCATCGACCAGCTGGAGAAGATGGCCGGGATCTATGCCCGCTGGTGGGGGCTGGCGGAGGACGGAGCCGCCGCCTGATGGACACAGATTTTTCGATCTGGTCCATCAGGCGGTTGCTACAGTGGGGTCAGCGATTTCAATGAGCGATTCCAAGAGGAGAATTCTTGTTCCATTCCCAGCCACGAGGAGCAGAGCCCATGCGACTGGTTCAATTTGTGGATGCCCAGGGGGGGCGCCGGGTGGCCCGGGTGGGCGACGATGGCCGTACCCTACACCCGTTGCGAGAGGTAGCATACTTGCGGGACCTGGCCCTGGAGGCCCACCGGGCCGGCGTGCGCCTGGCCACCCTGGTTCAGGCGCGGCAGGAGGACGCCCCCGAAGACTACGATCGGGTCATCGCTGAGAAGCGCCTGCTGCCCCCCCTGGATCATCCCGACCCCGCCCACTGCATCCTGTCGGGTACGGGCCTGGATCATCTGGGCAGCGCCCAGGCCCGGGATGCCATGCACGCCAAATTGAGCGGCGATCAGGAGCTGACCGACTCCATGAAGATGTTCAAGCTGGGGTTGGAAGGGGGGAAGCCCGGCCCGGGCGAGATCGGCGTCCAGCCCGAGTGGTTCTACAAAGGGGACGGCAGCTGGCTGGTCCCGCCCGAACAGCCCCTGGAGCTGCCCGCCTTTGCCCTGGACGGCGGCGAGGAGCCCGAGCTGGTGGGCCTCTACGTCATCGGTGACGATGGACAGGTGTTGCGGGTGGGCTTTGCCCTGGGCAACGAGTTTTCTGACCATGTCCTGGAGAAGCAGAACTACCTCTACCTGGCCCACTCCAAGCTGCGCAACTCTTCCTTCGGGCCGGAGGTGTTGCTGGGCGAACCGCCCGCCGACATCCAGGGAACCGTCCGCATCCTGCGGGAGGGTCAGGAGCTTTGGTCTGCGCCCTTTTTAACCGGCGAGGCCAACATGACCCACTCCATCGCCAACATCGAACACCACCATTTCAAGTACCGGGCCTTCCGCCGTCCGGGCGATGTCCACTGCCACTACTTTGGCACCGCCACCCTGAGCTTTGCTGCTGGCGTCCAGGCCCGGCCGGGGGATGTGTTTGAGATCGCCGCGCCCGACTTCGGCCGGCCCCTGCGCAACCCCCTGGCCGCGGCAGCAGAGCCGGACCGCCTGGTGGAGGTCCATACCCTTTGAACGCAGGTCGCAGGCAGCCCCGTAGGGGCGGGCCCCCGTGCCCGCCCGCTGTTCCCAGGCCCAGGTGGGCGAAGGGACGGCGATCGACATCAGACTCTACCAACCAGGAGGAAGCGCATGACCAAGGGGACCGAAATCACCGTCGGCTTTGTGGGCCTGGGCGCCATGGGCCTGGGCATGGCCTGTTCCCTGCTGCGGGCCGGCTTCACCGTCCAGGGCTACGACATCAACCCCGACGCGGTGCGCCGCTTTCAGGAGGCCGGCGGCCGCGGGGTGGAAAGCGTGGCAGACGCCGCCCGGGGTGCCCCGCTGTTCATCGTCATGGTGGTCAACGCCGAACAGGCGGAAGACGTCCTCTTCGGGACGGGACAGGCCGCCAGCCATCTGCCGCCGGGCGCGGTGGTGCTTCTCTGCAGCACCGTGCAGCCGACCTTCGCCCGCCAGACGGCCCAGCGCCTGGCCGCCATGGGCCTGGAGATGCTGGACGCACCCGTGAGCGGCGGCACCGCCCGGGCCGCAGAGGGCCGGCTCAGCATCATGGCCTCGGGACCGTCGTCCGCGTTTGAAAAGGCCGCCCCTGTGCTGGACGCGCTGGCCGAGCACGTCTACCGCATGGGTGACGAGCCGGGCCAGGGCTCCACCATGAAGCTGGTGAACCAGATCCTGGCCGGCGTCCACATCGCCGCAGCCGCGGAGGCCATGGCCTTTGGCGCGCGGGCCGGTATCGATCCCCACCAGATTTACCAGGTCATCTGCAACAGCGCCGGCGCGTCCTTCATGTTCCAGAATCGCATGCCCCATGTCCTGGCCGACGACTACACGCCCCACAGCGCGGTGGACATCTGGGTGAAGGACCTGGACCTGGTGCTGGCGGCGGGCAAAGAGACCCGCTCGCCCCTCTTCCTTTCAGCCGTGGCGCACCAGCTCTTCATGATGGCGGCGGCAGCCGGCTTCGGCCGCCTGGACGACGCCGCGGTGATCAAGGTCTTCGAGAAGATCGGCGACTTTCGGGTCCTGGATGCTGCCCGCTCCGCCTCGACGGAGTCTGAAACCCCAACCCACACAGAAAAATCGACAGGAGCAGCATGATGCGAAAACCCATCTTCAGCGAAAAGGGCGCGAAGCCCAAAGGACCCTACACCCCGGCCATCGTGGCCCAGGGGCCCATGGTCTA
This sequence comes from Litorilinea aerophila, assembly GCF_006569185.2. Lineage (NCBI taxonomy): Bacteria > Bacillati > Chloroflexota > Caldilineae > Caldilineales > Caldilineaceae > Litorilinea > Litorilinea aerophila. The sequence goes on from NZ_VIGC02000024.1 coordinate 83,391, forward strand.
TGTCTCGGCCCAGGGCCCCTTCGACCCGGAGACAGGAGAGATCCGGGCCCGGGACTTCCGGGAGCAGGCCCGGCAGGTCTTCGACAACGTCACCGTCCTGCTGGAGGCAGCCGGCACCTCCTGGGCCCATGCCGTCAAGGTCACCGTCTACCTGGCCGATTTCAAGGACTTTGCCGTCATGAACGAGGTCTACAGCCAGTATGTGACGGAGCCGTACCCGGCCCGCACCACCGTCCATTCCAAGATCGGCCAGTCTGACATCGCGGTGGACTGCATCGCCCTGGTGCCGGAAGAATGATTGACTCCCCTGCAAAAAGGGCATGTTTGAACGCAAAGACGCAAAGGCGCAAAGAAGCGCAGGGGAGAATCACCCGAATCAGCGTTCATCTGCGTGGGTCAGCGTCCTCATTTGGCCTTTGTGCAGTAGAGCCATGATTCGAAATCCTCCGATGCCGACCCAGGCTGAATCTGACCATATCTGTGTCATCCGTGGATAGAAAAAGGGCAATGAAAGCCGGAGGGATGAGATGAAATTGGAAAATCGCGTGGCCATTGTGACCGGCGGCGGCTCGGGCATCGGCCGGGCGACGGCCGAGCTGTTGGCCGCGGAGGGCGCCCGGGTGGTCGCGGCCGACCTGCATGAGGCCCGAGCCCGAGAGACCGCCGACGGGATCACGGCCCAGGGCGGTACGGCCCTGGGCGTCCAGGTGGATGTCTCCCAGGCCGCGGCGGTGGACCTGATGGTGACCCGAGCGCTGGACACCTTTGGCCAGGTGGACATCCTGGTGAACAACGCGGCCATCGCCGAAGGGGACGATATCCTGACCATCGACGAAGCCACCTGGGACCGCAACCTGAACGTGGTCCTGAAGAGCGTCTACCTCTGCTCCCGGGCGGTGCTGCCCCACATGATCCGGCAGCGCCAGGGAGCCATCGTCAACATTGCCTCGGTCAACGGGCTGACGGGCCTGGGCGAGGAGGCCTACAGCGCGGCCAAAGCCGGCGTCATCAACCTGACCCAGAACATGGCGGTAAAGTACGGCCAGCACAACGTCCGGGCCAACGTCATCTGCCCCGGCACCATCCACACCCCCATCTGGCAGTCTCGCCTGGACCGGGATCCCCAGATCCTGGAGCGGCTGGCCGCCTGGTATCCCCTGGGCCGGGTGGGCCGGCCGGAGGACGTGGCCAAGGCGGTACTCTTCCTGGCCTCCGACGACGCGGCCTGGATCACCGGCGCGGTGCTCAACGTGGACGGCGGGTTGATGGCCGGCAACTATCGCATGGCCCGGGCGCTGGAAGGCGAGGCTGGGTAACCCTCACCCAACCCCTTCCCTCCCGAGGGAGAAGCCGTTGGCGCGTCGTGGCGGTTGGTGGGCCATCGGCGGCCGTGGCGAATGTGGCTGCTACCCCCGCGCCCAGGGACGCCCCTGGGGCGCGGGGGTGTTTTCTACCGGTAATGGGGCGTGTCCTTCAGGTGATACTCCAGCAGATGTCCCCGCGCGCCCACGTAGAAGACCCCGGGCCGCCCCTCCACAATCTGGTACAGGTCGGGGATGGGTGGCGGATCCAGGTAGACGATGCGGTCGGTGCTCACATCCAGCTTGAAGAGATCCCGCTGGGTGACGCCGTAGATGTCCCCATCGCTGCCGGCCGTCAGGTGGATGATGCCATAGGTCTCGGGCACGCCCATGAGGGGCGTGCCCCGGCTGCGTAGCTGCCAGTGCCGCACCACCTGCCGCTCCTCCCGGTCGAAGGCGAAGAGGTGGCCGGTGTCGGTACTGCCGTAGACCAGGCCGGTAGCCGGGCTCACCGCCAGGGAGGTGACAGCGATGGCCTCCGAAATCGGGATGCACTCGAAGACGCGCCGTTCCGCCGCCGGGTCAAAGAGGAAGAGCTTGCCCTGGGTGGTGGGGTCGATGCATCCCCGGCCGCCGCTGATGCTGGTGCCGCCGTAGACGAAGCGGTCGTCGGCGGCCACACTCTGGACGCTCTGGGCTTCGTCCCGGAAGACATGGAGGGCATCGGTGGCCGGGTCATAGCGTCCCAGGCCGCCGCCGGTGACGCCGTAGTCGGCCCGGCAGGCGATGTAGATGCGGTCATCCGGCCCCACCGCGTACTCGAAGGGCCGGTTCATCTGCTGGCCGAGCTGGCCGATGAGGCGCGGATTGGCGTCGGGTGCCTGCCCCTGCACCTCCGGCCGGGGGTTCCAGGGGCGGGTCGGGTCATAGACGGCCCAGTAGGCGCCTGTGTAGCTGCCCATGTAGAGCCGGTTGCCGTGGGCGATGACGTCATAGATCTCGCCGTTGCCGAAGCCCACCCGGCCCAGGTCTTCCAGCCGGCGGCTGTTTGGATCGAAGCGGAAGAGGTGCATGGAGATGATGGTGCTGCCGTAGATGCAGCCGTCCGGCCCCTTGTTCAGCCCTACGATGTCGGTGGCGACCGACGGCTCGTACTGGAAGGTGCGGGTGACGCCGTCCACTGTGTAGGCGCGGCGGTAGAGATTCGCCTGGATCTCCCGGTGGACGCCGGTGGAGGTGGGCACCAGGGATGGCAGCTCCTCCAGCACCTGGCGCTGGCCGGTGGCCGGGTGAAAGGCGATGTGCTGGCCGGGCCGGGTGCGCACGATGGTACAGACGATGGCCCCTTCCTGGCTGACACCCTGGGGGCGGCACCAGATCTGCTGGCCGGGGACGATGGGCTCGGGCGCCTGACAGCCATGGTCCTGCCAGCTTTCGGTGACCGGGTCGAAGCTGACCAGATGGCCGTGGGGATGGGTGCCGATGTAGACCCGACCTTCCTCTCCCAGGATCGCGCCCACAAAGCGTTCGCCGCTCAAGGGGGGGAAGCCATGGGAGATCACCCGGCGCGTTTCCGGGTGCCACGACAACAGCAGGTTGCCCGGCTGGTTCAGGCCGTGGTAAGTCTGAATCCAGACCCGGCCATCAGCTGGATCCACCACCAGGGAAAATTCCCGGGCGCCGATGGGGTGCTGCTCCACCAGGGCGCCGCTGTCCGCGTCCACCGCGAAGAGGACGGCGCCCTCCTGCCCAAACTCACCCCCCCAGATCAGGTCCAGGCCCCGTACCGGGTCATGGGAAAGCCACGGCCCCCCCATCCAACCGCCGACCACCGGCCGGCCCAGGTCGTAATAGATGCCCATTTCCTCTGTTCCTCCTCTGTGTGTGTTGTCCTGTGGGATGCCGCTCCTACGGCAGCTTAAACGATACCCCTGACAAGTCGAATTTGACAAACAGGCTTCCTTTGAGGAATAATGAACGTAAGCGTTTACGTTGAATTTTCGTTCATCCAATCTTTGTTCATCTCTCTGTTTCCTGGCCCGTGAGCGAATCATCCTCTGAAAAAAAACAGGCAGCGACCATGAAGGAAATTGCCAGGGCGCTGGGCGTCTCGGTGGCTACCGTCTCCCGGGCCCTGAACGACCAGCCCGGGGTGGGCGCGGAAACCCGGCGGCGCATCCTGGAGATGAGCGAGAAGCTCAACTACGCCCCCCACGGCGCGGCCCGGGGCCTGGCCACCACCCAGACCCGCACCGCGGCCTTTTTGACCGTCCACCGGGCCCTGCCCCTGGATGCAGACTACTTCTACCAGCGCATCCTGCTGGGCGCCCAACAGGAGCTGACCCACCACGGCTATTACCTGATCGTGGCGGCCCTCTCGCCGGAGCAACTGGCCGATCTGCCCGGCCTGCCCCTGCTGCGGGAGCAACGGATCGACGGCGCCATCCTGGCCGGCCCCGAAATTCCTGCACGCCACATTCTGGCCCTGCGCGCCCAAAAGCTGCCTCTGGTGCTGGTGGACAACGCCCTGCCCCACACCCCCGTGGACTGCGTCCTCAGCGAGGACGAGGCCGGCGGGTACGCGGCCACGGCCCACTTGCTGGAGCACGGCCATCGGCAGGTGGCTGTATTGACCGGGCCCCTGGACTGGCCTTCCAACCGGGCCCGCTACCAGGGATATTGTCGGGCCATGGCCGAGAAGGGCCTGGCTCCGCTGGAGGTTCACGAGGCGGAGACCACCATCGACAGTGGCTACCGGGCCATGCAAACGGCGCTGGAGCGCCACCCCCATCTGACCGCTGTCTTCGCAGTCAACGACTCCATGGCCATCGGCGCCATGCGCGCCGCCCGGGAAGCAGGCCGGGTTGTGCCCCGGGATCTGGCCGTGGTGGGTTTCGACGACATCGAGTGGGCCACCCATGCGGACCCACCCCTGACCACGGTCAAGATTCCCAAGCGGCAGATGGGCGCGGTGGCCGCACGGCGTCTGGTGACATTGATGGAACAACCGGAAGAAGTGCCCATCCGCAGCATGGTGGCCACCCAGCTGATCGTGCGGGCCTCCTGCGGCTGCCCAGGCGCATCGTAGGCCTCTGCCCACCCCTGGCCCATGCATGGCCAGGGGCGACCTGTCTGTGCGCTTGACTTGGCGTGGTTGCAACAGAACGCCGCCGTACCCCTTTCGGTACGGCCACCCTGTCCAAATTCCATTTTCGTTTTCCTTTTCGTTCACAAGAACCAAGGAGAATCCCCATGAACATCCGAACCCTACGTTCCCTCATCTGGCTGGTGGCCGTGGCCCTGTTCCTGGCTGGCTGTCCGGCAGCGCCCGTGGCACCGGGAGGACAGGCTCCTGCCTCTTCTGCCGGCGAAGGCAAGGTCCAGATCAAGCTGGCCACCTGGGCCGGCGTGGACGAGGCCAACGAGCTCCAGGCCATCCTGGACGAGCTGAACGCTGCCTCTGAGACCTATGAGATCATCCAGGAGTCCAGCCCGGCCGAGTATTGGACCAAGCTCCAGACCACCGTGGCGGCCGGTACCGCGGCCGACCTCATGTGGATGGACCAGGAGCACCTGCCCGACTTTGCGGCCCGAGGTGCATTGCTGGACATCACCGACCGCCTGGAGAACGACGACCATCCGGCCGCGGACCTGACCGACTACTTCCCCGCCGCGCTGGAGCGCTACACCTACCAGGGGAAGCACTACGGCCTGCCCTGGATCGCCATGCCGGTGATGCTCTACGTCAACCTGGACCACCTGGAGGCCGCCGGCTACAGCGAGGATCAGGTCAACGATTGGACCTGGGCCGACTTTGCCGAAGCCTGTGTGGCCATGACCCTGGACAGCAACGGCAACCACCCGGGCGACAGCGACTTCGACCGCACCGAGGTGCAACAGTACGGTTTCAGCATCGTGCCGGGCTGGCCGCCCCTGCAGATGTGGATCTGGCAGGCCGGCGGTGAAGTCATCAGCGAGGACCTCACCCAGTCGCCCATCGATACGCCCGAGGCGCTCCAGGGCGCCCAGTACGTGGCCGACCTGGTGGCGTCCGGCTGCACGCCGGAGCAGTCGGTGATCAGCGAGCGGGGTTTCGGCGAGATGATGAAGGCCGGCACCGTCTCCATGTTCATGGGCGGCGCGGCGGACGACTTCGAGCGCACCGAGGGCAAGCGCATCAAGGCCTTCCTGCTGCCCCAGGGGCCCGTCAGCCGGGACACCTGGGCCTGGATCGGCGGCATGAGCATCAACGCCAACACCGCCAACCCGGACGTGGCCTATGAGGCCTTCATGGACCTGACCGAGGCCATCCACCACTGGAAGGTCCCGGCCCCGCGCCGCTCCCTGGCCACCCGGGAGGGTATCGTGGCCGCCACGCCCTACAAGGAGATCTCGGCCGATAACATCATCGCCAACATGGAGCACATGCGGGCGCCCCGCATCTTCCCCGGCTACGCCCAGTGGGCCACCGTCTTTGGCGAGCGCTACGTAGATCCCCTGGTGCGGGGCAACGCTACGCCGGAGGAACTGGCGGGTGAGGTGCGGCCGCTGCTGGAGGAGATCCTGGCCGAGGCCGGGCAGTAACGGTCCGCCCGGCGTCAGCTGGGTGGTGCATCGGACAAGGAGCAGTTGACGGCGAAGGGGGCAGACTGGTCCCACGGGTCTGTCCCCTTCCCAGGAGCATATCCATGATGCCTGAACTCTTTTCCCAGGCCTACCTGCCCACCCTGTTGCGCTACCTGTTCATCGCGGTGGGGATCGGCGTCACCATGCTGGTGCTCTACCAGGTGTTGACCCGGCTGGGGGTGCGCGCGGAGGCAGCCACCGGATACACCCTGATCACGCCCTGGCTGTTGGGCTTCCTGATCTGGACCGCGTTTCCCATCCTGGCCTCCCTCTACCTGAGCTTCACCGAGTACAACGTCCTGCAGCCGCCCCAATGGGTGGGGTTGGAAAACTATGGCCGCATCTTCAGCCGGGACATCGACTTCTGGCCAGCGCTGCGCATTACGGTGCTCTATGCATTCCTGAGCGTGCCCCTGGGCGTGGCCGGCTCGCTGCTGGTGGCCATCCTGCTCAGCACCAACATTCGGGGGCTGGGCATCTACCGGACCATCTACTACCTGCCCTCCATCGTGCCGGCGGTGGCCACGGCGCTGCTCTGGCGCTGGCTCTTCAACCCGGACGCGGGGCTGTTGAACAACTTCCTGCGCCCGCTGTTGCGGCCGTTCAACCTGCCGCCGCCCAACTGGTTTGGCGACGAGCGCTTTGTGTTGCCCGCCTTCATCATCATCAGCCTGTGGGGCATCGCGGGGGCCAACATGGTGATCTTTCTGGGCGCGCTGAAAAACGTGCCTCGCCACCTGCTGGAGGTGGCGGAGATCGACGGGGCCAACGCCTGGCAGCGCTTCTGGGCGGTAACCCTCCCCCTGATCACGCCGGTGATCTTCCTCCAGCTGGTCATGGGCATCATCGGCGCGCTCCAGATCTTCACCGTGGCGGCCTTCATCCGCTATACCCCGGCTGCGGGTAAGTTCATGAACATCCTGATCTACCAGGCGGGCTTCCAGCAGTTCCGCATGGGCTACGCCAGCGCGCTGGCCTGGATCCTCTTCGCCATCATCCTGGGCCTGACCCTGCTGATCTTCCGCTCGTCTGAGGCGTGGGTCTACTATGAGACGACGAGAAAGTAGGGATTGGGTAATTCGGTGAGTGGGCTGTCAATCCCGGCAAAGTCAATTCTGGCAAAGTGAGGTGTTTGTATGGCGCAGATGACGCAGGCAGGTCAGGCAATGTCCCAGAGAGGGGTGGCGTGGCGGGAGAGCCGCCGGCGTCGGACGCTGGTGGGGCAGGTGGTGGCGTACACGGTGGTGACCCTGGGCGCAGTGGTGCTCATGATTCCCTTCGCCTGGATGCTTTCCAGTTCCCTGAAGCCCCTGGACCAGGTCTTCGCCGACCCGCCCCAGTGGATCCCCAACCCGATCCAGTGGCACAACTACGTGGACGCCTGGACCGCGCTGCCCTTTACCCAGTTTTTGTTCAATACCCTTTTTATTACCCTGTTGGGCATGGCGGCCAGCATCTTCACCTCCGCGCTGGTGGCCTATGGCTTTGCCCGCTACCGTTTTCCCGGTCGGGACCTGCTCTTCATCGTCTTACTCTCCACCATGATGTTGCCCTACGTGGTGACCCTGATCCCGGCCTTCCTCATCTGGCGTACCTTGGGCCTGATCAACACCTATGATCCCCTGGTGATCGGCTCCCTGTTTGGGGGTGGGCCCTTCTTCATCTTCCTGATGCGCCAGTTCATGCTCTCGGTCCCCCTGGAGATGGAAGAGGCGGCCCGCATCGACGGCGCCAACACCTTCCAGATCTTCACCCGCATCATGTTGCCCCTGGTGCGGCCTGCCCTGTTGGCCGTGGGCATCTTCAGCTTTCAGGGTTTCTGGAACGACTTTTTGGGTCCGTTGATCTACCTCAACGACCTGCCCAAATACACCATGACCCTGGGCATGTTCTTCTTCGTGGGTGGGACCAGCGAAGCCCCCAAGTGGCACTGGCTGATGGCCATGTCCACCCTCATCGCGCTGCCCATCCTGGTGATCTTCTTCCTGGCCCAACGCCAGTTCATCGAAGGAGTCATGCTCACGGGCCTCAAAGGATAAAAAAATCAAAGCTCATCTCCCAAATGTGTGCGAACCTGTTTGGTCCGGCGAAACCGGGTGGGTAGCGCACATTTGTGGTAGATGAGCCAAAATCAAAAGGAGCGATTCCATGAGCTTTCGCCTGCAGCGGCACCCCCAGAGCCCGGTGATGATCCCGGATCCGACCTCCACCTGGGAGTGCTACAACGTCTTCAACCCGTCGGTCATCTACCACAACGGCCTGTTCCACATGCATTACCGGGCCCAGGGGCTAGATTGGGTGAGCCGCATCGGCTATGCCGTCAGCGTGGATGGCGTGCACTGGAACCGCCTGCGGGAACCGGTCCTGGCACCTTCAGATGGGACCGACTCCCGGGGCATCGAGGATCCCCGAGTGGTGGCCCTGGATGATGCCTTCTACATGACCTACACTGCCTACGGCCGGGAATTTTTGGGCCAGGGAGAACCCACCCACCTGGGGGGCGGCATCCTGCCCATGATCGCCCGCAGCGAAAATCTGATCACCTGGGAGCGCATCGGCCCCATGGTGGTGGGGGAGGACAACAAGGACCATGTGCTCTTCCCCCGCAAGATCGGGGGGCGCTATGCGGCCTTCCACCGGCGCTGGCCCCACGTCTGGCTGGCCTACTCCGAGGATCTGCGCACCTGGCCGGAAGAATGGATGGCGCCCATCTACGGCCCCCGGCCGGACAACTGGTGGGATGCCACCAGCGTGGGCAGCAACGGCGTGCCCATCGAGACCGAGCACGGCTGGCTCTGCCTCAATCACGGCTACACCACCCAGGTGCATGACAGCGCCAACAGCCTGGGCCAGGGCAGCACCGTGACCCGGGTCTACCGGCTGGGCGTCATCCTGCTGGATCTGGAAGATCCCACCCGGGTCATCAACCGGCCCAAGGAGCCCATCTTCTGGCCCGAGGAGCTGTGGGAGCTGCGGGGGGATGTGCCCAACGTGGTCTTCAGCAACGCCAATCCCGTGGTCGATGGCACCGTGTACGTCTACTACGGCGGCGCCGATCACGTGATCGGCCTGGCCACCTGCAGCCTGGACGAGCTGGTGGATTACGCGCGATTTGGGTGAGTGAGTCGTAAATCCCGGCAGAAATTCGGCGATCGTATCCACCGGGGGGAGTGCCGCCGAATTTCTGCCGTGGGATTTACGCCAGACCGTAGTAGTGCTTTGGGTCGGGTAGGGGCACCGGCCTGGCGTCCTCGGTGGAGATGCTCCAGTCCGCCAGACGCAGGCGTAGCTCTGCCAGCACATCCCGGTGCTGGGGTTCGTCCACCACGTTGACCAGCTCCCACGGGTCGTTGGCCAGGTCGTAGAGCTCGTCCCGATCCCCCATGGGGTCGTGGACGTACTTCCAGCGACGGGTGCGCACCATCTTGCGGCGGCCCTCCGCCTCCCGCCACTGCAGGGAGGCGATGAGGGTGCGGCGTCCCCAGGGCCGGGGAAAGCGTTCCAGGTCGGCCATGCGGAAGGGCGGGCCGCCGGCGCCATATTCGGCAAAGGCGGCGTCCCGGGGAGGCGCGTCGGTGACTGTGGGCAGGGGAGCTCCCTGTACGGTGGGGGGCACGTCCAGCCCCTGCAGGGTCAGCAGGGTGGGCAGCACATCCACCAGGTTGACCAGGCTGTCGTCCCGGCGGCCGGCCGGAATCTGGCCCGGCCAGGAGATCAGGAGGGGGACCCGGGTGAGGCAGTCGTAGAAGACGCCGCCCTTGCACTGCATGGCGTGCTCGCCCATGAAGTCGCCGTGGTCGGAGCAGAAGACCACGATGGTCTTCTCCCGAAGTCCCAGGGCTTCCAGCGCGTCCAGGATCTGCCCCACGGCGTCGTCGATGAAGCGCACCATGCCGTAGTAGACGGCCATCAGCCCGTAGAGGTCCTCCAGCCGATCCTGCCGGACGCCCAGCATCTGGTACAGCACCCGGTTCCGCTCGGGCGCGCGGGGATCATCGAACTCATCGTCCCGCCAGGGAGGCAACTGGATCTGGTGGGGCGGGAAGAGGGCCGCGTACTGTTCCGGCGCCACCCAGGGCTCGTGGGGATCGGGGAAGGAGACCCAGAGCGCGAAGGGGTCGGCCCGATGCTGTTCCAGAAAGCGCACCGTTTGCCCCGCGATCAGGCCCGTCCCATAGTCTTCCAGGGGAAAGTTCGAGGTCCCGTAGGCGAAGCGTGGGTTTTGGGGGACCAGGGTACGGCGGAGCTCGTGGGCGGCGCGGATGCCCTCCAGGGGGCGAAACCAGGCCATTCCCCGGGTGGTGGGGTTGGCCGGCAGGCCGCCGTGGGAGATCTCGCACCAGGTATCGAAAAGGGCCAGATCGTCGGGCTCGGCGAAGCAGTGGTTTTTGCCGATGAGCCCCACGTGGTAGCCGGCCTCCTTCCACAGGCGGGGGCCGTGCACCGCGCCCCCGGGCATCAGCGTCTCGTTGCGCCGGCCTCCGTGGCTGTGGGGATATTGGCCGGTCCAGAAAGAGATGCGGGCCGGCACGCAGAGCGGATGGGGGGTGAAGGCATGCTCGTAGCGCACACCCTCTTCGGCCAGCCGTTGCAAGTTGGGCGTGGTGCAGAAAGGGTTCCCGTACAGGTGGCTGGCCGTTGCCTTCATCTGGTCGACCATGATGACCAGCACATTGGGGCGATCGTTCATTCTTCCTCCTGAGTAGGGCGTGTACCGGATTTCGGGGGTAGGTGATCTGCTTGACTTCCAGGTTACCGGAATTATACTGGTGGGTGGGTACGCATGTGGGTTATCAGGCCAGATTCACGTCCGGTTTTACATGAAGTTGAATAGACCGGCAAGTGTCTGGATATAAGGAGGCAGTGGTGGAGACAAGACAGCTCCAGAATCTGCTCGATGAAATCGTGCGCCGCATCCTTGCCATCAGCGAGCCAGAACAAATCATCCTCTTCGGCTCTTATGCCCGAGGAAACCCGAGCCCAGACAGTGATCTGGATCTGTTGGTCATTGGGCGAGGGATCGATGCCCCCCGCCAGGAAAGTATTCGGCTGCGTCAGGCCTTGCGGGGGTTGCCAGTTCCCATCGATGTCATTGTAGCCTCTCGGGAACAAATCCGCCGTCATCAAAAGTCGCCGGGCCTGATCTATGGGCCCATTCTGCGCGAAGGAAGGATTCTGTATGACCGGCCGACCGCCTCCTGATTCGCCAAATGCTTGGCTAGAGCGGTCTCATTCGGACCTGGTATTAGGGCGGGCTGCCCTGGAAATATCAGGCGTGCTGCTTGAAGACGCCTGTTTCCATGCCCAGCAATGTGCAGAAAAAGCGCTCAAGGCCCTCTTGATTCAACGGGGAATCGTCTTTCCACGTACCCACGTATTGGAATATTTGCTGGACCTGCTAAAGAAAGATGGAGCGACGATTCCGCCTGCTGTAGACGCTGCAATTCAGCTCACCCAATATGCTGTAGAGACTCGATATCCTGGCGTGTGGGAGCCGGTCACTGAGGAAGAGGCACGTGCGGCGTTGGATACCGCCGCACTTGTCTTCAATTGGGTGATTCAGCAGCTACAGGATGATCTGAATCCAGACTAAAATTTGAACCGCTTGAACGCTTCGGCGTACTCGCAGCCGGCCTCTTCCCCGGTCTTGCGGCTGCGTTCCTTGATGCGTTCGGCCAGTTTCTCCCGGTCGGTGCCCACCTGGCTCACGTGGCAGGCCAGGGCCTCGATGCGCTTGTCGATGGTCTCGCTGATGTCCTCGTAGTAGTCCGGCTGGTCTGTCCAGAAGAGATACGCCTCCTTCACCCGCCACGGCTCCTCGTCCCCATCCAGCTGCTCGGCAAAGATGTGCCATTCCCGGGCCGACCAGAGCGCGTCCAGCGCGGCCTGGCCTGCGGCCCGGTGGTCGGGGTGGAGCTGGTAGTGACGCCAGGGGTCGATGGCCATCAAAATGTGGGGCTTGTGACGACGGATGATGGCCGCGAGTTGGTGGCGCAGGGTGAGGGTGTTCTCCAGCAGGCCGTCGGGGTAGCGCAGGAAGAGCACCTCCTTGACCCCCAGCACTGCAGCCGCAGCCCGCTGCTCGGCTTCCCGCCGGGTGGCCAGCTGGCCCGGCCGAATGTTGGGATCCCGGCTCCCCTTGTCCCCGCTGGTCAAGAGGACGTAGGTGATCTCCTTGCCCGCCGCAGCCCACTTGGCGATGGTGCCCCCACAGCCGAATTCTGGATCGTCCGGGTGCGCGGCGATGAGCATGACCCGATCCAGGGATTCTGTCTGTTCGCTCATGGAATCCATCTCTCCCGATCTGTTTGAGGTGGTTTGGTTATGTCTGTGGCAAGTTCATGTCAGGACGATGGAACGGCCTGGAGCCAGGTCGGTGCCTGGAATGGTTGGGGAGCTGACCGGATGGAGAGGCCCGACAGCAACGCCGTCCCTGATTAGGGTAACACCGAATGGCACGGGACACAAAACCAGGGCACCCCGTCCGTGTGCAGAGCGACCCGCGCGGCCGTCGCGAGCACCTTGCTGGATTACCCCAACCCCGCGTCCCGCGCCCGCAGGGCCGCCTGGGCCCGGTCCACCACCTGGAGCTTGTTGAGGATGTTGGAGACGTGGTTGCGCACGGTCTTGACGCTGATGGTCAGGGCTGCGGCGATCTCCGCGTTGGTCTTGCCCGCCGCGATCAGGGCCAGCACCTCCCGTTCCCGTTCGGTCAGCTCGGCCAGGGCCGCGTCATCTACCGCTGTGACCGGGGCCGCAGCCGCCGGGCGACCGGTGGCGAAAAAGCCCATCATGCGCGCGGCGATGCCCGGGCTGAAGATGGCCTCGCCGTTGCCCACGGCGCGGATAGCCCGCAGCATCTCGTCGCGGCGGGCGCCCTTGAGCACATAGCCCCGCGCGCCGGCCCGCATGGCCGCAAAGACCGACTCGTCGTCCTCGAACATGGTCACCATCAGGACGTTGATCTGGGGATTGGCGGCCAGGATCTGGCGCGTGGCCTGGATGCCGTCCATGTCTGGCATCTGCAGGTCCATGAGGACGACCTGGGGCCGGAGCTGGGCGGCCAGGGCGATGGCCTCCCGGCCGCTGGCCGCTTCGCCCACCACCTGGGTGTCCGGTGCGGAGAGGAGCAGCGCCTTCAGGCCGTCGCGGAAGAGGGGATGGTCGTCGGCGATCAGAACGCGGAGGGTGGCTGCAGGTTGGTCCATCACCATGCTCCCTTGCCGGTGCGATCATAAGTGGGGCGGTAGCCCAGCAGCCGGCCCATGGGCGCCAGGATGGCGAAGAGGACGCGCTGGACCGGATAGGGCGGGCTGCAGGCGCGGAACTCGTCGGCGTACGCCCGCAGGATTACCGCCAACTGCAAGAGGTTGGGGACCCCGCCGGCGTTGGTCTTGCCGTCCGCCTGCAAGCCCCACATGGTTTCGAGAAAGGCCTGGGTGCGCATGGCCGGGCGCACCTGCCACAACAGGCGACCTTCCCCGTCGCCGATGTTGTGCATCCAGTGGGGCGTGTTGGCCGGCACGGTGAAGCTCTCGCCGCTTTCGTAAACCCGCTCCACGCCGTTGATGCTGGCCCGAAAACGGCCCTGCAACACCTGAAACCGCTCCTCCTGGTAGGGATGGTAGTGGGCTGGCGGCTGCGGGGAATGGGCCGGATAATGGGCTTCCATCTCCAGCAGGTCGCCGGCGGTGTCGGCGCCGTCCCGCAGGATGGTGAGACGGCTGCTGGCTGGTGCGGTTGGTTCCTGGGTCATGGAGTGTTATCGCTCCTTGCCGCTGTTCAGCGGCAGCACGGCCGTCACCAGGATTCCCCGGCCCGGCGCCCCCTGCACAATCAGCGTCCCGCCCAGCTCCTCGGCCCGCTCCCGCATGGAGGCCAGGCCAACGCCGCTCCGGGCCGCGCCCGCCATGCCCCGGCCGTCGTCCTGCACCGTCAGGTGCAGGCGGTCGTCCTCGACCCACAGCCGCAGGGTGCAGCGCTGGGCCTGGGCATGGCGCACCACGTTGGTCAAGGCCTCCCGGCCGATGTGATAGGCGGCCACCTCCACGGCAGCCGGCAGGGGCGGCAGGCTGGACGGCGTCTCCACCTGCACCGCCAGGGCTTCGCCGGCGTAGCTTTCGGCAAAGACCCGCAGCGCGCCGGCCAGCCCCCACTGGTCCAGGGCCGGCGGCCGCAAAGCATAGACGATGCGGCGCACCTCGACCAGGGCGCCTTCGGTGTCGGCCTCCATCTGGGCCAGGAGCTGCGCGGCGACCTCCGGCCGGTCGGCCAGCAGGGCCCGGGCCGAGCCGATCTTGAGCAGTTGCGCGGCCAGGGAGGGACCCAGCCCGTCGTGCAGGTCCCGGCGCAGGCGGCGGCGCTCCTCCTCGCGGCCGGCGATCACCTGCTGGCGGGCCTGCTGCAGGTCGGCGGTGAGCTGCAGGGCGTGGACGGCCGCGCTCGCCTGCCGGGCTGCGTTGCGCAGCAGCGCTTCCTCGGTAGGGGTAAAGCTCTCCCCCGCCGCGCGCGGGGCAGCCCACAGAAAGCCGACGGTTGCACCCTGGTGGACCAGGGGAAAGGAACGGGCGTGGGGCGTGGGCCGGCCGTAGGCGGCGGCCATCCCTTGCGCCTCGTCCTGGCCGGTGGCCAGGGCCACGTAGGGCAGCTTGAGCGCCTGGGCGATGGTCTCCACCAGCGCCGGCAGCGCCTGCTCCGGGGCCAGCGCATCCTCCAGGCGTTGGCCCAGCCGGGCCAGCACCGCCAGGGGCTCATCCCGCTGTCCGTAGAGCAGGCGGTTCACCCCGCGCTGCAGGCGCTCCCGCAGGGGCTGGAAGAGCACCGCGGCCACGCCCGTGGCGATCAGGGCCAGCAGCCGGTTGTCCTGGGTCTGGACCAGGGCGCCGACGCCCCCCACCACCAGCCCATAGATGGCAACGACCGCGGCCGTCAATGCCCCGTAGACCAGGGTGCGGCCGAGGAGCAGGTCGATGTCCCACAGCCGGTAGCGCAGGATGGAGATGGCCAGCGTCGCGGGCAGCAGCAGCCCCAACGCCGCCAGCACACTTTGGTGGAGGTAGAAGGGCAGGGGCTCGGCAGGCAGCGCGTAGACGCCCGGCTCGATCAGCAGCACCCAATTCACCACCAGCAGCACCGGCCCCACCGCGCCCAACACCACCCACTTGGTCTGCTGCCGCTGGGCCGGCGAGGAGCGGCGCAGATAGCGGTAGACCTGCACCCCCAGCCCCAGGAGCATCGCCGCGGGGATAAAGGCCGCGGAGAAGCTGCCGTAGGCTTCTGCGGATAGCAGCATCCCCAGGGCATAGACGCCTGCCAGGAACAGGGTCAGGCGTTGCATCCAGCGGTTGAGGAAACGCCCGTCGGGAAAGGTGAACAAAAAGAGGAAGAAGAGGATGCCGCCCACAATCAGCAGCAGCCGGGCGAGCACTTCCCAGCCGGGCTGCTGGCTGACGGTGACGTTCACGCCGGTGAGCAGATACGGCCCCAGGAAGACCAGCGTCAGCGAGGTGAGGATGGCCATGGGGTCGTCCGGTTTGCGCACCACCAGCAGCACGGCCACCGCAAAGTAGCCCAGGGGCATCACCACGCCGTAGGGCACGTCCAGGAAGTTGCTGCTGACGGTGGTCTGGCCTGCGGCCCAGAGGCGCACCGACCAGAGCCAGAGGCCGGCCACGGTGAGGGCCAGGATGGGCCAGGCTGTCCGGGCCAGCCGCAGCCCCCAGCCCGACCACGGCGGCGCGGCTTCTGCCGGTGACGGATCAGGTTGCGTGGGGTTCCAGGATTGTTCGATCATGGCGAGACGCTGATAATCATTGGCGGGCGTCCGGTCAATTGGGTTCCCCGGAGCTGGCCGCGGCCAACTGCTGCCATTGTAACCCCAAAAACAGCATTGCGTAAACGGCATTTAGCGCCACGATCAGCCCGAACAGTTCCGCCACCACAAAGAGGGCGCTGCTGGGAATCTCCACCAGCCCAATGGCCGAGACGTTCAGCCCCAGCAGCAGCACCAGCACCGTGCAGGTGAGCAACACCGCCAGGAAGTGGCGCAGGGTGCGGCCGTGATCCCTGTGGCCGCCCATCACAGACCCTGCCCATTGCGCTCTGATTTGAGCCAGTCGGTCACGCTGTGCAGTTGCGGGCACGCCTCTCGCGCCGCCGCCAGCATCTCCCCTTTGGCTGCGTTGATGTCGTTGGCCGCCAGGTAGTCGGCCAGCCAGCGCCACATGGTCACCATCTCCGGACCGGCCATTTTGTTGAAGAGCGCCACCGGCAGGCCGATGCCAAAGGGCTTCTTGCCGGTGATGGCCTTGAACGCCTGCTGGCACTGGCGCATGCTGGCCACATCGCCGATCAGGTCGATATCCCGACCGATCCATTTCGTCGGATTTTCAAAGACGTTGGCGATGGCGGCGCCGATGTCGGCCACGGCCGTCCACGGCAGGGGCGTCTCCCAGCCCACAATTTTGGGCATCATCCCCCAGGCGGCCAGGGGCGGAAAGAAGGCCTTGTCGGTCATCAGCTCCATGAACGGGCCGGGACGTATCACCGTCACCGGCAGGCCCAGTTCGTCGCGCATGTACCGCTCCACCACCACTTTGCAATCGAAATGGGGCACGCCTGTGTCCGGCTGCCCCACCCCGGCCGAGCCAAAGACCAGGTGCGTCACCCCGGCTGTTTTGGCCGCGTCGGCGACGTGCTTGCCCTGGCGGATTTCGCCCTCCACGCCGCTGATCGACCAGTTCTGCACGCTGAAGACCCGGGTCACGCCGTCGAAGGCGGCCTCCAGCGAGGCGGGGTCGTCCATGTCGGCCTGCACCAGCTCTGCGCCCAACGCGGCCAGGGCCTGGGCCTTTTCGCTCTGGGGATCGCGCGTGACCGCGCGCACCCGCCAGCCCCGTTTCAGCAGCTCCCTGGCTGCCGCGCCGCCCATGTTGCCGGTGGCGCCAAACACCAGAACGCCCTTGGATGTGGTTGTCATTTGGGTTCTCCCTTGTATGGATGGATGCTCATCGAGTGATGACCGGCAAAAAGATCTGGAAACCGTCGTCGTTCCAGATCGTAGCCTGGGTGGCGTTGGTCTCGAGGGCGATGGCCGGGGATGGGTTGCTCAGGGTGAGGCGGAAAATCTCGTCGGATTCCGGGCGCACGTCGCCATAGACCGGTACGTCGATGTGGGCAATGGTCTGCCCCGGCGGAATGGTCAGGGTGCCGCTGGTAGCCTGATAGTCCTCTCCCGCCACAGCCCCCTGGAAGCCGTCGGATGTGGCGTACTCCACAGTGACGGGAAACGCCGCCGGCGTCGTCAGGGTGACCGTAAAGACGGCCGGCGTGACGCCAGTGTCTCCCTCTGTCACCCGGGGACCGAATTCGATGCGCAGGCGGGCTGTATCGTCGTCGGTGATGACCCCCACCGCCTCACCGTCCCCCAGGGTGGCGTTGGCCGGCGTGCTCAGTTGCACCACCAGGCTCTCCTCGCTTCCCTCATCCACATGGTCGCCCAGGATGTCCACCGTCACCACGTGGCTGGTCTCACCAGGGGCGAAGGTGAGTACGCCCGAGGTGGCGGTGTAGTCGCTGCCGGCGGTGGCGGATCCGTCGGCGGTGGCATAGGCCACGGTGACCATCGAGGCGCTGGCCGGCGAAAGGGTGACCACAAACGCCATGCTTTGGGCGCCGCGGTTGCCTTCCAGCACCGTCTGATCGGCGATGGAAAGCACCGCCAGGCCGTCGTCGTCGATGATGGCCCCGGTGGCCTGGGCGTCCAGCAGATCCGCGTTGACGGCCGCGCTCAGTTGCACCGTCAGGGTCTCGTCCAGCTCATCCTCCACGTCGCCGAGGATCGCAACCGGGATCGTCCGCTCCGTCTCGCCGGGGTTGAAGGTCAGCACACCGGCGGCCGGCGCATAGTCGACGCCGGCGAGGGCTGTGCCGTCGGCGGTGGCGTAGCTGACCTGCACGGTTTGGGTGCTGGCCGGCGCCAGGGTGACCGTGAATACGGCTGTGGCTGTGCCGGCATTTCCTTCGCGGATCGCGGTGTCGGCGATGCTGACCTGGTGTCTGGCCTCCACGGCGCCCACATCACAGAGAGCCGAGCCGTCTCCATTGCCGTCATAGGGCCGGGCCACACCGCGCGCGTCGAGGGAGGGGCATTGGGCGTTGTCTCCGCCATCGATGGCGGGGCTGCCCGGCAGCAGGCTGTGGGTCGGCGCCCAACCGCCGTTGTCGGCCAGCGGCCCCAGCCGTGGGTCGGTGCTCGGCTGATCGCCGCTCTGGTTCAGCCCGCAGGAGCCATCGCTGGACAGGTTGTAGCCCAGGGATGTGGGCGGCGAGAAGCGGGAACAGTTGTTGTCCTGGTTGTCGTCCAGGATGGTGTTGACCAGCGTGGCCACGGCGCCGTTGGCTGCATTTACACCGTTGACCCCCGTGCCTGCCGTGCTGGTGCGGGTGTTGTGGGCGATGGTGCTGTTTTGCAGGGAAAGGCTGCTGTTGGCGCCGACGAGATAGATGCCGCTGAAATTTCTGGTGGCGTTGTTGCCGCTCACAGTGATGTTGGTGGCCGTGATGGCGCCCAGCTGTGCATACAGCCCTGCGCCCGAATCTGCATGATTGCCCGACAGGGTCACCCGGTCGAGGATGAGTGCGTCGTTGGTGAACACGGCCAGCCCGCCGCCATAGGAGCCGGTGCGATTCCCGGCCACGGTCGTGTCCTCGATCCGCACGGACTGGCCGCCGGCGTAGATGCCGCCGCCGAAGAAGCCGTCTGCCGTGTTGTGGGCAAGGAGGCTATGGGTGATGGTGATGACACCCTGATTGGCGTTGTAGAGGCCGCCCCCGTCGCCGGCTGTCGTATTGCTCAACACCTGCGTGTTTTCCAGGACCAGTGCGCCCAGGTTGTATATCCCGCCGCCTGCCACCCTGGCTTGATTGTCGACCAGCGTGACATTCTGCAGGGTCAGGAACGCAACGCTGCCGATGAGCATGGCGCCGCCCACATCGGTGAACAAGTCCTCAGGCCCGTCGGCCAGACCATTCTGCACCTGCACACCCGCAATCACCACCGGCGAGGCGGTGACGTAGAAGGCCCGCCCCTGGGCGCCGGCATCGACGATGGTGTTTCCGGCGCCGTTGAGGGTGAGGGCTTTCGTGATCTCAATGTCATGCTCCGGATAGGTTACCCGCTGCGATCTCGAGGGTATCCCCGTCGGCAGCCTTGTCCACGGTCGCGGCGATGGTGGCGCAGGCCGTGCCTGGCGACCTGCAGTTGTTGCCATCGTTGCCGGTGGCAACGTCGACATACCAGGTAATGGCGGCCGGCGCAGCCAGCACACGGGCGTCGCCGGTGAGAGCCGATAGGGCCATGGCTCCCCAGGTCCCGCCCATGAACAGAAGAAAGAGCCCCCACCAGTTTCGACGCCGCATCATGATTTTCCTTTCGCGTGGATTAGATTGATGGTTCTGCTGCAAAAAGGTCAAATGAGGACGCTGACCCACGCCGATGAACGCTGATTCGGGAGATTCCCTCCTGCGTTTCTTTGCGCCTTTGCACCTTTGCGCCTTTGCGTTTAAAAATGCCCTTTCTGCAGGGGAGTCATTGATCCATGGCCGGACACCAGCGCTTTGCGCCGGGAGTAAAAACGTAACAAGGCTACGCCGGCCAGCAGGAACAAGAGGCCTAGCAGCAGCGGGGCGTATGCGCCAAAGCCTGCGCCCGGCAGCAAAACGGCCTCTTCCGGCGCGGCCGGGTCGTAATAGACGGTGATGGCGCTGCCGGCTGTGTACGCGGCTGCGGCAGCCCGGGCTGCCTCCTCGCTGTCGTAGGTGCGGCCGGCGGCATTGCTGCCATGGCCCAGCGAGAAGCGCTTGCCTGTGTAGGTGTGACCCTCCACCGCATAGGTGTAGTGCACTTCGAAAAAATACTCCCGGTCGGGCATCGATCCCTGGCTGTTGCTGAGATTCCTGGTGACGCGCACGTTCTGGACGCGTCCCGTGACCGCCGGCCAGTCCCGGCTGGCATTGGCTTTTTGCAGGAAAACGAAACCGAAGGCCAGCAGCGTCGCGCTGATTGCCAATGACAGGGCGGCCGTTCCCAACAGCAGCCGCAGTTGGGAACGTGTTGGGATCTGTGAGGGTTGGGTCTTGTGCGTTTCCATTGTCCCTCGCACATGGTCAGGTGAGAAGCATGGCGCGCCCATCGCGCTCAGCCTCGGCCCGGGCCAGGCCCCTGCCGCCGGCGGCCAGAAGCACCCGTCCTGTCCACATGGTGATCACTCCTGGCCGGCCACGGCGGGCAGAGATTGCAGGTAGAGGAAGAGCGCGGTCAGGTCCTCCTCGGTCATCTGTCCGTAGCCCGGCCACGGCATGTAGGCCGGGTTCAGCGCCTTGCCCGCGGGCGTGACGCCGGTCTGCAGGGTGCGGACGAAGTCGGCGGCCGTCCAGGTCGCCAGGTCGCCGCCCGGGGTCAGGTTAGGGCCAGGGGGCGCGCCCGGCTCCGACGACCGGCCGCCGGCCAGGGCCGGGCCGTGGCAACTGCGGCAGTCGCTGATGTTGGCCACATATTCGCCGTAGGCAGCGTCCACCTGTTGGGGTGGCGCGACCGGCCGCGGGCCGTCGTGGTCGATCCGCTCGGCTGCCAGCACATTCAAGACGCCCGCGCCCACCAGCACCCGGCCGAGCAGGCCCAGCGTGCGCTCGCCCAGGTCGTTGTCCACCGGCGGCGCGCTGTGCAGATAGGCGATGACCGCGGCCAGGTCTTCGTCGCTGTAGTGCCAGAAGGCGTCCGAGGGCATGATCATCAGGGGCCGGCCATCCTGGCCGATGCCGTGACGGATGGCGAGGAGCAGGTCCTGGTCGGTGTAGGTGGCGCCGATCCCACCTGCGCCGCCGGTCAGGTTGGGCGCGGGGATGCGGCCCAGGGCCGGGTCCTCGAAGAAGGGGGTGCCGGCCAGGTTGCCGCCGTGGCAGCCGGCGCATCCCGTGGCCACGAGATATTGGCCCCTTTGCAGCGCGGCCCCATCCGCGGGCACGGCCACGGTTTCCGGTTGCACCCGATAGACTTTGTTCAGCCGGCTGTTGCCGAGCAGCACCAGCGTGGTGACGGCCACAGCCGCCAGGCCCAGCAGGGCGGCCAGGGCGATGGCCAGGGTCTTGATGCGTTTTCCCATGGGTCGTTGCCTCCTGTGGAGATGGTGTCGTGATGCTGCCATCATAGCCGACGGCAGAGCACCCTGTCATGAGGCAGACGCCCATCTGGGGCGGGAAATGGGGGGAAGCGGTCGGGACGGCGTCCCGGCCGCTGCGGGAGATTTTCCCGTTGCAGCAACGGCCAGGAACCGGACCACGTCGGCCAGGAGGGGGGACGGTTGCCCTGAATCCCATCCCTGAGAACAGTCATTCCGGTTCCCAGGGGAGAGCGGGTATAATGGGCCGTAGCCGTAGAGACGCAGCATGCTGCGTCTCTAC